>JABMQB010000487.1 GCA_013203525.1 Mariniphaga sp. | reverse complement strand
CACAATATGTAGAACCATATTGCTCTACAAAAATAGTAATTTTTTTTATCTTAAAAATAAATTCGGGAAAAAAATAAATATTTTTTCAAAATCCTACATGAAAAGCAGGATAGAATTAAATATAATTGACTTGGTTGAACAATTCTAAATCCAGGATGTTAAGTGGATAAATTAGTGTATACTTGTATCAATGAATAAAATTACATTAAAATATATAATGTGTTGTTGTTTCCCAAATTATGGGAATGGCAAGTCTGTTATATTTTAAATAAAAAATATTGAATGGATAAAAGCCTTCCCGAAATTGGGGAGGCTTTTTTTTATATAACCCAAAAAAAAGAAAATGAAAGCAAACAACATTCTAGAGACTATCGGAAACACACCTCATGTAAAAATGAATCGGCTATTCCCTTCAGATTATGAGGTGTACGTAAAAGTGGAAAAAACGAATCCAGGTGGAAGTATAAAAGATCGTATTGCCCTTTCAATGATAGAAGAGGCTGAATCACAGGGTGTATTGAATCCTGACTCTGTTATTATTGAACCAACTTCGGGTAATACCGGTATTGGACTTGCATTGGTGGCAGCTGTAAAAGGATATAAACTAATTTTAACAATGCCTGAATCAATGTCGTTGGAACGCCGGAGAGTGCTAAAAGCATTGGGTGCTGATCTGGAATTAACACCTAAAGAAAAGGGTATGAATGGTGCAATTTCAAAAGCTAAGGAAATTGCAGGAAATACCCCAAACTCATGGATTCCTTCTCAATTTGATAACGATGCAAATATTGATGCCCATCGAAAAAATACTGCTCAGGAAATAATTCGTGATTTTCCTGAAGGATTTGATTACCTTATTACGGGTGTAGGAACAGGTGGCCATATTACAGGTGTATCAGAAATTTTAAAACAAAAATTTCCGGGATTAAAGGTTTTTGCTGTTGAACCTGAATTAAGCCCCGTAATTGGTGGAGGACAAGCAGGTCCACATCCAATTCAAGGAATTGGAGCTGGATTTATTCCTGAAAATTTAAATACAGGATTAATCGATGGGACAATTAATGTAAGTAAAGATGAAGCATTCCATTATGCAAGGGAAGCAGCAAAACTTGAAGGGCTTTTTGTTGGGATTTCATCTGGAGCATCTTTAGCAGCAGTTGCAAAAAAAATAGAAGAAATTCCTACAGGTTCCAGGATCTTAACATTTTCATATGATACAGGTGAAAGGTATTTAACGGTTGACGGATTATTTTAAAACCGGATTAAATATTAAATTTATAAAGCTGTCATGCTAATTTGCGGGCAGCTTTTTTTGTTGAAGATTTTATAAAGAAAAATCAATCGCGTAATATTTTAAAGGATTTTTTAACTTTAGCTTCTGAATTACTTAATAAACTAAATTTAAACCAACTATGAAATTCACAATTATTTTAACCTTTATTTTAATGATTCAAGTTGCTATGGCTCAAACAGGACACGTTGGAGATTTTCAATATAGCAGTGATGTTGGTAGTCCGAAGATTGCCGGTTCTGCTCAGTACGATAATGTAAATCAGGTTTATACCCTTAAGGGCGCGGGTTATAATATTTGGTTTGAAAGGGATGAATTTAATTTTCTTTATAATAAAATTGAAGGTGATTTTATTCTTACAGCCAATTTTGAATTTGTTGGTGAGGGGATCGATCCTCACCGGAAAATGGGTTGGATGGTTCGAGCCTCGGAGGATGAAAATGCTGCTCATATGACCGCTGTTTTACATGGCGATGGTTTAACAGTTCTGCAATGGCGTGAACTTAGAGGAGCTTTTATGAGAGATCCGCAAGACGAAATATTTTCAACAAAATCGTGGTATACAATTCTTCAACTTGAGAGAAAAGGGAAAGAAATAATAATGCGTGCTGCTCATCCTGGCGAACCTCTTCAACTCATAGGTTCTCATGTAATTGATGATTTGTCTGGTGAAGTTTTAGCTGGTTTGTTTATTTGTTCGCATAATGAAGATGTATTGGAAGAAGCCAGGATTTGGAATGTTAGAATTGACAAACCAGTTTCGGATGATTATAGTACAGGTAGGGATGGTTGGCTTGGTTGCCGTTTGGAAACCATGAATGTTTTTGATGGGAAACGAAAAGTAATTTTTGAAAAACCCGATAGATTTGAAGCACCTAACTGGATGCCTGATGGCAATAAGCTTCTTTTTAATATGGAGGGTTCAATCTATAAAATACCGGTTGAAAGTGGTAGCCTTGAAAAACTTAATACAGATTTTGCCAATAGGAATAACAATGATCATGGTATTTCGTTTGATGGTAAATTACTTGCTATTAGTCATCACAGGCAAGGATTGAACGGAGGAGGTTCATCAGTTTATGTCCTTCCACTTGAAGGAGGGACTCCTGAATTGGTTACTGAAGATACTCCATCGTATTGGCACGGATGGAATCCTAATAATAAGGAAGTTGTTTATGTAGCACAACGCGATGGAAGGCAGATTTATGATATTTACAAAAATTCTATTAAAGGTGATAAGGAAGTTGCATTAACCAATAATAAAGAAGGTGAACATGTTGATGGATGTGAATTTTCACCTGATGGTAAATGGGTATATTATAATGGAAGCCATTCGGGTACAATGCAATTATGGAGAATGAAACCCGATGGTTCGGGAAGAGAACAGGTGACTTTTGATGAATACAACGACTGGTTCCCGCATATTTCGCCAGATGGAAAATGGATAGCATTTATCTCATTTTTAACTGAAGTAGCACCCAATAGCCACCCTTCATTTAAAAGGGTAATGTTGCGGTTAATGCCTGCATCTGGAGGTGCACCAAAAGTTATAGCTTATCTTTATGGAGGGCAAGGGGCAATTAATGTACCATCGTGGTCGCCTGACAGTAAACACATTGCTTTCGTAAGTAATTCCGGCAAATAGGATTATAATATTGAAATCAGACTAATACATAAAAATGAAATTTTTGATAAAAAACACTTTCCCGGTAATACTTGTAATTGCCGGTTTGGTAATGTCACTTAATATTTCTGCGCAAACTGGAGTAGGTGCAAAAGTTCCAAAAAAAGCCGATATATATTTTGATGGAACAGACGAAATGCTTCATGAAAATTGGAAATACTGGGAAGGTCCTCGGTTTTCAACTGAAATGCCTATTAAATGGGAAATTGTTAGTGACCCAATAAATGATGGTACTACTGTTAGTAGTAATGATCCGGCAGGGGCGGGTGGAAAATATGGTGCAGCCGATATTGTTACCAAAGAAAAATTCGAGGATTTTAGGCTCCATGTAGAATTTCTTGTTTCTAAAGAGGGAGGGAATAGTGGTGTTTATCTACAAAATCGTTACGAGATTCAGATACTTGATGGTGACTCAACAGCTCATGGATTGGCAGCTGTAATTAATGAAGCAGAAGCACCATATTCGGCATATAATGGAACAGCGAAATGGAATGCTTATGATATTCAATTCAGGGCTGCTCGTTTTAAGGATGGTGAGCGTGTTGAAAAAGCTATGGTTACAATGTATTTTAATGGGATTAAGGTACATAAGAACCAGGAGATTAATCAGGTTTGGGGTGGTCCAAACTCAGGGATTGATGGTGGAAATGACCGGGGAAGAGGAATTACTGATACTCCTGGAGGTATTAAATTACAAGCCGAAGGCCATGAGGTACTTTATCGAAATATCTGGATTCAGAAACTGAATCTAAAAAAGGCTGATACTGATTTTTAAGAGAATACTTTAATTTTTTATTCCTCAAACAGGATTTTTTGTTTTGCAATTGTTTTAAGCAAAGAATTGTAAGATTATATAATATGAAATATTCCAAAACAGTTGATGAATTTATTTTGAAAAATGAGATGCATCGCGAAATGCTAATTGTTTTGCGCGATATTATTCGCACCACTGGCATGGAAGAAACACGAAAAAGACGACTTGATAAAGTTGCAAAAATAATTTTTTCTAAAATATTCCCCTTCAGTTTAATAGAGAAGAAAATATTATTCTTTTACATTTTTTTCCAGATAATATAATTTTTTTTCGCTGGTAATATTCCACTTATATAATAATTCTCCTTTTAATTCTGTTAGCCTATAATCGGTAATATATGACCACGAAAAAACTTTACAATCAGTTTGTATTTTAACTATTTTATCAGGAGAGTTTGCAATTATTTCAAGTGATTTTTTTTCACAAGCATTTTTATGAATTCCAGAAGTATCACTGAAAGTGAAAATTAATAGACTTATAGCAATTGTAACAACATAATAATTTCTATTCTTGCTGGCAAAATGCTTTAATATAAAAAAAGTTGAATACCCAAAAAAGAATATTAAAGCTGCAGTAATCGGCATGAATGTATCGTACCTAATTATTTCAGGACGGTATGGCCGATATCCTCCCAGAGGTAATAATAGGATGTATATTAAAATGAAAATCCCTATCCATTTTAAAACTGTTAATATTTTGGCACTTTCAGAAATATGAATTCTTGTTTTAATAATATATACATTCAATCCAATTATTATTAACACTAAAGGAAATCCTAAAGAATGAAAAACTTGAGAATATATGCCACTTGGAAGTTTAGAATATCTCTCTAATAATGGTATTGAGTCTGACAAATAATTGGAATCAAATTTCCCTAAATAAAGAGAATACGCACTTAATACACTAACAAAGATTAATAATAAGATTATTGGTATTGGAACGGTTTTAAATATGTTTTTAATATTAAAGCTGATTTTTGGATTATAATAAAATATTCTTCCTCCAAAAACTAATAAGCATATTATTAAAATAACACCAGGTATGAGAGGACCGCTAAAAGGTAAAATAATTGATAATGGAATTAGCAGAAGATAGTATATTGATTTGATTCTGTAACCATAAAGTAAATTTTTAAAAATTGGAATATAAAATATAATAAGCAATGTTAGTGGCAGTCCATAAAAAAAAGTATAAGCAATTGACTTATCTACTATACCCATCCTACTCCAATAACCATAAACCTGAAATAAAGGTGTAATTAAAATTGCTGCTAATAAAAAATCTTTTTTGAGAATTTTTTTACCCCCTGAAATAAAAATTGAAAGGAAACAAATAAAAAGAATTTGAATAATAATTTTTGCAATTGCACCTGATAAATAGACAGATGTAATTGGGTTAATCAATTCCTGCAACCAAATTGGCACATTTTGAAAATATTTCATAAATGCATAATGCGAAAAAAAACGGTTTGGATTTGGATGAAAATTCCCAGTTTTAATTGTATTTATTCCAAAGGGATCGTTAATTATTTCCTGAACCTCACTATTGGGCAGGACTCCGTTTTCGATATCTCCATGAAGTGGAGAATAGTAATATTGTAAAAATGAAAATATTAAGTCACAAAGAAGCAATAAAATAAAAAGTATTATTATGGTTTTTTCTTTTTTGTAAATTGTTTTCATTTCAAAAATGTCAAATTCCATTTAATAAAATAATTTGTATTGAAGAAAAGGGCAGCTTTATGCTGCCCTAAAATTATTAATAATTTTGAATGTAATTCTTTTTATTTATTTTTCCACAATCAATTTACCAAATACAATTTCATCTTTTATCTTCGCTCGTATAAAATAAACACCTTTTTTCCACCCATTTACTTTCAATTTATGTTTATTCCCTTTAATCTTTTTATTAGATGCTTTTAATATTTGTGATTGATCATATACATCAAATTCCCACTCTAAATTCTGCAATTCTTGTAAATCCTCCGATGACATTACCTTCTTCTCTTTTTCATTCCCTTTCAAAATTTCCACCGTAGTCTCACTTGTTGTTGGATTAGGCGTAAATGTCATATAATAATAACCACAATTATAATCAGTGCCCATATAATCTGATATTATTGTAACATTATTATTACAACAGGTATTAGCATTAACACTTATAGGCCCTCCGGGTGAAGAATTTGTATTAATGGAAATCATATTCTGATAAGTATAATATTGGGTCCATGCTGCAGGTACAGTCCAAGAATAGTTTGACGTTGAACAAGTCGACAAATCATTATGTACATATATATGATAAGTTGTATTTGGACACAATACCCATGTTCCTCCATATTGATTAGCTGGATTATCACCTGAGTCAACAACACCAAATGAAATATCTTCATAACGAGGTCCTTTTACACCGAATTCTTTTTCAGCTGAAAAAGACTCACCACGTACTTTAAAATTGAATGTTATTTTCCCCGTTCCGTTATAATTTCCTGAAGCCGTTATATTATTAACTGTTTTGCCTGTTCCTGATAATGAACTTGTAAATGCTGATCCTGGATAAAGGCTCCATGTTATATCATAGGCATCCTCATCAACATCTAACGATGCATTGCCAGTTGTACAAATAACATCGGGGCAGGTAATTTCAGGTGCTAGAAAAAATTGTTTTACTTTAACCCAATGAAAAATTGAAGTTTGAGGTACAACAATATTATCTACACTGCCATTATATTGCCATAATTGTTGACTTAAGTAAATATTTTCTCTTGTATCAGGAAAATCGTAACTATTATTATTATAAGTATGTAACAGTTGATTATCTACATAAAATTTTATGTAATCTGGGGTATAAACGCATTTGAATGTATGAGGATCTTCGTCTTCCCAATCAAAATTAGTTTGGTGCCAAGCATCCTCAATTCCATGACCTTTTCCACATCCAATCGGTTTATAAAAAGCGTTATTATCCAAATCTGAATCCGAATCTTTTTTTTTCAATTCCACAATGTCAATTTCCGCTCTATGTGATACATTGCAATCAATTCTATAAGTTAACCAAAATGCTGGGAAAGAACCATGTTCATAATCAAAAGTTGCAGAACATTCATAAATTCCATAATGGAAATCTTCTTTTGTCGCTACCTGACCTGATATAAAATCAACAGAGGTTCCACAACCTGTATAATTTTCAGAAGCCCGTGCTGATAAATATAAATTACCATAATTCTGATTTACCGTGTAAGGACTATCGACCCAACTAAAAATTATCTCATCTTGCGAGCCTGCACCACACCAATTATGAAAGACGTCCCACACACTCCTATCAAAGCTACCATTAAAGTCTTCAAAAAAATCATTAGTGACCCAATTAGGATTTCCCATCCGCGGGTAAGATTGTGAAAATAAATTTTGAGAAAAAAGAATGATTATTGAAATTATTAAAATTATTTTTTTCATTATATTAATATTTAACATTTAATCAATAAGCTGTATTTTAGCCTTAAACAAAATCATTAAGCAAATGATTTAAAAAATAAATAAAATTTGTTTAATTGTTATTTATATAAGAGAGTTAATAGGAGCTGTAACTCCTGTTATTTAATATCAATTATGGGCAACATGGCCAATTTTATTGGTCGTGTTGCTTTTTTCTGGGGTGAATTAATAGGTTTTACAATTTCCTCCTTATCTTTTCGTTTGGGTATACTAAAAATAAACTAAAATATTTTTGAACGAGTTTAGGCAAATTGGCTTGTAGGGCGTTTGCATTGTTAAAGTTAAATGGTTATATTATTAAATCAAAATAAACACCACTAATACAATAAATTCATGAATGTTAATTGGCTAAATAACAATCATTTGCCCTTCTTCCTAATTGTTTATGTTTGAAAACATTCGCTATAACCTAAAAATAGTTTGCCTAAATGGGTTACCTTTAATTTTAACAACGGATATATATAATTAGGCCTATCTTTCTAAGATATCGTTTAAATAAATTATTTTTCTTTCGTATAATAAAATCAATCCTTTATCATACTTTTTAAAGAGAATCCACATAGAGTAATGCTATCCTCCTCCTATGATGCTGATTTTCAGTACATATCTCAGGAAGTGACAAAAAATCACTTATGAGGTTTTTAATTTTCAACTGAAAACTGCGACTATCAACTGTCAACTTTCTTACTCTCCCCAATTCTTCCTGCCCAAAAGTCGGTGATGAACTATTTATAAAGCTGTTTAATTGGAACAGAAGTTACTTCAAGATGAATATGGATCCGGTCGAGCAAAGGATTTGAACTGTAGTTCAGGTATTTTTAACCATCATGCAACAAATACAATCTTCTGTTGAATGGTTGTAATATCTGAATGGGAAATGATTCATTGGTTTTTATCGATTAAATGTTACAAAATTGATATTCTTTTTTTTGCGCTATAAACAACTTAACACGTTTGTTGTTACAACTACACAGCATTGATAATATTAATGCTTATGCGTGTTTTACGAGCCTCTGGAAATAAAAACTGTATAAATGTCGTGGCGTATTTCATTTAACTTTCCTTAGGGAAAATCTTACAGTAACTTTTCAGAGGTTCTTTTTTTATAGGTTAACCTTCAGAATATAAAATACCATATTTAATAGGATATATATTAGAAATAGAACAGGTATTGCATAAACATTCAATAGTATTAGAAGAATAATACTGATGAATATAAACAGATATCTGTACCAGTTTAGTTTCCATGATAAAGTGTTGAATTTAAAGGAGAACATTGGAATCCATGAAATCAATAAAAAGGAAGTAATAACAACAATTATCAGGAAATTTTTTGCAGTATAGAGTAATTTTAAAATTTCTGTATGCTCCGGTAATCCAAGCATAAGAGCTAATGAAGCCCATAATATTGCATTTGCAGGAACTGGTAATCCAATAAAGTTATTATCCTGATCTTCTGAGATATTAAATTTGGCCAGGCGAAGAGCTGAAAAAACGGGAATTAAAAATGCTGACATTAAAAGTAACCAATCAGTCCAATTGCCTTCAATATCCTGAATTGGTTGATTAATCCCAAACAAAGCAAATTCATATAAAGTAAAAAGAATGGCTGCTGGTGCAAATCCGAATGAAATGATATCAGCTAACGAATCCAGTTGTTTTCCCAACTCTGAATATGCATGTAATAATCGTGCTGCTAAACCATCCAGGAAATCAAATAGAGCCGCTAAAAGAATAAAGATTCCTGCCAGGGTCAGATGACCGTCAATGGCAAAAAATATAGCAAGTGAACCTGAAAATAATCCAAGTATGGTTATAAAATTAGGAACCCAAAAAAATATGTTTCGTTTAGTAGCCATTTTCTAATCGAAGGTAGCAATTACAGTTTTTCCTCCAAAAACCTTTTGTTGAAGCTTAACATTTACTTTAGCCGATATAGGAAGGAAAAGGTCGACACGTGAACCAAACCTGATAAAACCAAGTTGTTCATCCTGTTTTACTTTTTCACCCTTATTTCGATAAGTTATAACTCTCCGAGCCAGAATGCCAGCAATCTGCCTGACAAGTATTTCCGTTCCTTTAATCGTTTTTATTACTGTAGTGCAGCGTTCGTTTTCTTCCGATGATTTTGGTATGAATGCTGGCAGGAACCTTCCCCTCCGGTGGTTTTTGTACATAATTTCACCTTCAACTGGAATACGGTTAATATGGACATTAAATAGCGACATAAAAACTGAAACCTGGATTCGTTCTTCTTTAAAATATTCTCGTTCGTAACATGGTTCAATCGATACTACTACACCATCGGATACAGATAAAATATGGTTTTTATTTTGATTAACATTAAGTGATGGTTCTCTAAAAAACCATACAATTATTCCAAGTAAGACTACTATTCCTCCTAATAAAAAATAAAAAATAAGATATTGCTCGATCAGTAAATATAAAACACTAGTAATTGCTAATATAATAATCAATACCAATGGAATTATTTTTTTTCCTTCTTTATGAATTTTCATCTACTAATAATTTTTCAATTACTAACTAATTATCATTAGCCAGGCAAATATAAAAGGAATTGAAAAAATAAAGCTGTCTAATCTGTCTAGGATTCCACCGTGGCCTGGCAAAATATTTCCTGAATCTTTGATATTTAAACTTCTTTTAAACATCGATTCAATTAAATCACCAAAGGTTCCAAAAACGATAATAATTAATGCGATACCAATCCATCCGGATAAACTAACAGAATGGAAAACAACTGAGTTAAGTATCCCAACAATCATGGCAACGATTGCTCCTCCTATTACACCTTCCCAGGATTTTTTTGGTGATATGCGTTCAAATAATTTAAATTTTCCAAATTTCATCCCAAATAAATAAGCACCGGTATCATACGACCATAAAATAAAAAAGATACCCATCAAAAGCCAGGGATAGAATTGTTGTTGCCCCTGAAAATTTGTAAAAACAAAAAAGTTTAATAGGCTGAAAGGCAATGCTGTAAGAAATATACCCGCCAATGTTAATGCGATATTCGTAAGTGGTTTTTCTTTATTTCGAAATAATTCAATAATAAAAATAGAAAAAACAAGTGGAATTATTAGCCAAATAATATTTTCAGGAGCGAATTGTGAATTTTTTAAAAACATAAGCAGAAAAAGAAGAATACCTAAAATAATACCCGGTATTTTTTGTGGAGAAGCACCAGAATTTTTAGCCATTTCGTAAAATTCTTTAAGAACAAAAAATAGAATTCCTGCAAAAATAATAGCAAATAATAATGGATTAATAATGGTTCCGGTAAAAATTATTATTACAAATATTATCCCGGTGTAAGTTCGTCTAATAAGGTCGCTCAATTTTTTAATTCTTTAAGTAATTCAATAGCCTTAGCTTCTAAATGCTCTTCTGCTAAAATAGCAATATCTCCAAACGTTTGATAAGCCGAATCTTTTTGATTCATAATTATTGCTCTGATTCCGTTTTTTTCTAATATACTTTTTGCCATTTCAGCCTGATATTCAAGTGTGGTCAAAAATACCTGTTTCCATCCTTTTTCCATAATTGTTAATTATTATTTTGAAATAAATATATGAAGTTCTTTTGGACCATGTGCTCCAAGAACCAGGGTTTTTTCTATATCTGCCGTACGACTGGGACCGGTAATTAATGAAATCATTGAGGGTAGATTATTTCTGTATTTATCAAATATTTTGGTATAAGCAGTTTTAAGTGAGTCAACTATTTGATCATTTGAGGCAATAATAAAATGTACAGGCGGGTACACAAACAGTTGCCTGGCTCCCGGTTGAGCAGAGCTAACCATCGCAGAGCCTGTTCGTGCAATTAGAAATTCGCAACCGGTAATTCCTATTTCAATTTTATCTGATATTTTTTGTTCTGAAATAAATGGGATATTAAAAGCATTAAGTTTTTTCTGAATAGTAGGTTCGAGGCAATAAATATGCTCCCATTTCCTTGACCGGATATTTTCTTTTAAGGATGTAAAAAGTTCTTTTTCAGAATTAAATAAATTGGTAGTGCCATTTATTAATTCATTAGCCGCCTTAAAAGCATCTGGTAATGTTCCCTTAATTGGTGGGTAAAGAGGTGAATTAAAATTAGGTTCTTTCGGCAGGCTTTTATTGCTGGAAGCTTTTTTCAGCTTCTCAAGTATTTCCTGCCGGGTTTTATCCATTAATCTGATTTTGTTTCTGAATCTTCCTGTTTAATATCAATTTCGGATTCAGGTGTAGTTATTTTATTTTTTTTGGGAGCATCATTTCCGTTATCTTCTGAAAGATCTCTTGTAATATCCCACGGGCGTTTTCCAAAAATTTCTTCAAGGTCTTCGCTGAAAATTACTTCTATCTCAAGAAGTTTTTTAGCAAGTTTTCCATGTCCTTCTGCATTTTCCAGAAGTATTTTTTTCGCCCTTTCATACTGTGCATCTATGATTACTTTTACTTCTTCATCAATCAACTCAGCCGTCTTTTCACTGTATGGTTTTGTAAAGTTGTAATCGCTTTGCCCACTTGAATCATAAAAACTAACATTCCCGACTTTTTCACTCATCCCGAAAATACTTACCATGGCATAGGCCTGCTTGGTTATTTTTTCAAGGTCGTTTTGAGCTCCTGATGAAATCCTATCGAAAATTAGCTCTTCTGCAGCGCGTCCACCAAGGGCAGAACACATTTCATCAAGCAATTGCTCTTTGGTAGTAATTGACCTTTCCTCGGGTAAGTACCATGCTGCTCCTAATGCTTTTCCCCGTGGGACAATAGTGACTTTTACCAGCGGGTGAGCATGTTCAAGAAGCCAGCTTATGGCAGCATGACCTGCTTCGTGGTATGCGATTGTTTTCTTTTCGTCTTTCGAAATAATTTTATTTTTCTTTTCCAATCCTCCAATAATCCTGGCAACTGCATCAAGAAAATCTTGTTTTTCAATTGCATCTTTGTCTTTACGGGCTGCTATTAATGCCGATTCGTTACATACATTGGCAATATCAGCACCAGAGAATCCCGGAGTTTGTTTGGCTAAGAATTCAACTTTAACATCTTTTCCTATTTTTAAAGGCCTAAGGTGTACCTGGAATATTTCTTTTCTTTCATTTAAATCAGGAAGCTCAACATGAATTTGCCTGTCGAAACGGCCAGCACGCATTAACGCACGGTCAAGTATATCGGCACGGTTTGTTGCTGCCAGGATAATTACCCCACTATTGGTATCAAAACCATCCATCTCGGTAAGAAGCTGGTTAAGGGTATTT
>JABMQB010000486.1 GCA_013203525.1 Mariniphaga sp. | reverse complement strand
CTTGATGCTTGTTGCCGGAACAACTGTTTGATAATTTTGTTAATGAATATATGTTGGCTTTTAATCTTAAATCTGATTTCTTACCTTTCACAAAAAAATAAATCTGATAAAATGAAATATATAATTTTAGTATTAATATTAACCTTTGGATTCAGTTTATATTCACAAAATGTAGAAATAGCTAAGGGGAAAGTATTTTCTGATGTTAATAAAAATGGTATTTACGATCAGGGAGAACCTGGAATTGCCGGTGTTCTTGTTTCAAATCAGTTGGATGTCGTTAAAACTGATGCAAATGGAAACTATGAAATATCAGCCCCACATCCTTCTGTAATATTTATTACAAAACCTGCAGGTTTTAAGGTTCCTGTAAATGATAAAAATGTTCCGCAGTTCTATTATATCTATCAACCAGATGGATCGCCAAATTTGGAGGCTGAGGGAATAAAACCTACGGGTGAATTACCAGCCAATATAAATTTTCCTATGTATGAAGAGAAAAATCAAAAAGATTTTAAAATGCTTGTAGTTGCTGATGTGCAGGCAGCAAGCCAGGTTGAGCTTGGGTATTTTAGAGATGATGTTGTTTCAACTGCTTTGGGTCATCAGTTTGATTTTGCTGTATCGCTTGGCGACCTGATACACGATGATCCGGGATTATTACCAAATTATGCTGGTTCTATGTCATTATTAGGCACTCCTTTTTATAATATTCTTGGTAACCACGATGTTAATTACGACGCTGATGATAAGTATTCTAATGATTCTTTTAAAAGTTTTTTTGGCCCTGAATATTATTCTTTTGATTATGGCGATGTGCATTTTGTTGTTCTCGAAAATATTGAAAGGTTTTGCAAAAAAGGCGATGTTGATGCTTACTGGAATTGCTACAGAGGTAATGTAAGTGAAAAACAGTTGACCTGGTTAAAAAATGATCTTTTAAATGTACCCTTCGAAAAAATAGTTGTTGTGTGTCAACATATTGCCTTTGTGAAAAACCCTGACGCCGGAGAACGGGATAGGATTCTTAACCGTCACGAAGTTTTTGATATTTTGAGTTCAAGAGAAAAAGTACTCGTATTGGCCGGGCACAGGCATACCCTTCAGCATGATTATTTTAACAGCGACGATGGCTGGCAGGGTAAAAATGAATTACATCAGATTATTTGCAGCTCGGCAAGCGGAACCTGGTGGACCGGCCCTAAAGATGACCGCGATATTCCATCATCGACACAAATTGATGGCGTGCCAAACGGATTTTTTATTTTTGAATTTAATGGGAATGAATTTACACACTCGTATTTTCCTGCCGGTAACCAGAAAAATCAAATGCGAATTGAAAGCCCGTTGGGTAAAACCAATAATGAAGTTAAAGAAATAATTGTAAATGTTTTTAACAGCAGTAAACATTCAACTGTTGTAGCACAAATCGATAATAACATTAAAGTAATCCTTGAAAATAATGTTCGTCGGGATCCGTTTATTGCTGAATCATTCAGAAAATTCAGGGGTGAATATAAAAGCTGGGCAAGCCCTGCTGCTTCAACACAAATGTGGGTTGGGGCATTACCCGAGGGTTTAACAAAAGGATTTCATACTATCAATGTTGTTTCAAAAGATGAATTTGACAGAGAATATACATCATACGCCGTATTTGAGATAGAATAAAAACCCCCCACCCAAACATAGTTTCAAATACCTGAGTGGTTAATAAAGTTGTCTGTTAATACATAAAACCTTAAGAAACAACAGTATTAATATTTCTGATTTCCAGAATTGTAATAAGAAATTCTGTAAAGTATTATCCTTTATAAGAAAAAAAGGACAATACATAATTTATCGCCCAAATTGGATACAACTAGGTTAGATCGTTGTAATCAACTGATTTAGTTGGACATTTTGATAGACCGGGTTGGTAGCTGTTTATTCGTACATCCCAGATTCCTCCATAGGTAGTGCCTAATTTTTGTTTAATAGTAGTGATAAAAGCTGCATCATGTACATGCTTGTCCTGGCGCCAACATACAATTTGTTCAACACCATTGTCTCTTTCAAATTTTTCAGAACAATACTTTGCCATTTTATTTTTCCTTTCATTAGTTAATAAATACATATCCACCATTAGTAATAATGAGTATGTCAATTACATTTTATTAGAGGTTTATGACTGTTGTTTGGTTTTTAAAAAAGTTTATAATTTTTTTGGGGCATTCCATAAAGGAATCGGATCTGCTAATATTATAAGCACTTGCAAAATAATACTTTTTAGTATGAATTACAATATTTAAAATATTGCATTTATATGATATTAATTTTATTTGATTATATTATATTGAAAATCAATAAATTAATTACATTCTAAATAGTGAAAAAACTATTTTCTTTGAAAATCTAGAATTGGTTTATACCCAATCAGGATTATTTCTTCCTGTTTAAGAAGTTCTACAAATTCTTCATCATTTGTAAATAACTCGTATTCTGTATTACGTGTTTTCCAGCTATCAGTAATCTTTTTTAATTCCTGATCGGGAGCCGAAGCATGAATAAAAAGTTCAGTAATTCCGGGCTTTAAATTTTGAATAATTCCGGTCCAGAAGGTTTTAATATCGTCCTCAGTATAGTTATCCAATTCTTCATAAATAAAATAATCGGTGAATAAAATTCCCCGATCTTTAAACTTTTTTCTGATATAGGGTTGTCCGTATAGTTCAAGAGTTTCCTGCGATGCCATTCTTACCGGTAGGTTAAACTCGGTTGCCAGTTGCAGGTAAACATCTACATATGGTGGAGATAGTTGCAAGGTGCCCATATGTGAGTCTATATGAGTAATTTCTAACCCAGAATCTAAAGCTTTCTGAATTTGAGCTTTACCTTCGTAATATGCTTCCAGTGGATTGGAGTGTTCATAAACTTCTTCGATGTTTCTCCATAAATATCCTTCAGAATCAAGGAGCCCTTTTACTTTTTCGGAATTGGCAATACTTCCCCAACGGTATTTTTTCCATTCGGCAGTATGGGTTAGGTGGATACCAACATCAAGTGAATTATTTTTTGCAAGAGATATCATTTCATCCGATTTGGGGCACGGAATCATTATGGTTGCTGAAGTAATAAGCCCTTTTTTCTGTCCTTCAAGAGCAGCAATATTTGCTGCATTGCACATTCCCGCATCGTCGCAATTAATAATCAGCAATCGATCGGTATTTTTGTATCCTAATTTTTCGGCAAGTGTTTGTGCATTCACCAGGCTAATAAGACTACATCCAATAAAAACCAATAAAATATTTTTCATTTCAATAATTTAAGCTTGTATAAAAATATTGAAAATAAAAGGTTTTTATATCAAATTGAGCCTGTCATTAAACAGGTGCAAATACGGGATTGTATAATTAAGTATTTTGTAAGAAATGCCCAGGCAGGCAATTTCTATTTTTTTAATTTGTCCTTGAATATTTTTTCAAATTTTTCAATTTTTGGGGCTACTACCATTTGGCAGTAAGGTTGATTTTTATTTTGAGCAAAGTAATTTTTATGGTAATCTTCAGCTGGGTAAAATTTATCAAAACCAGTAACTTCAGTTACAATAGGTTCTTTGTAAACATTTACTTCTTCAAATAAATTAATAACTTTTTCAGCAATTTGTTTTTGTTCCTCAGAATGAAAAAATACTGCCGACCGGTATTGTGTTCCCACATCAGCACCCTGGCGATTCAGTGTTGTTGGGTTGTGAGTTGAAAAAAACACTTCCAATACTTCGGTATAAGAAACTACCGTTGGATCGAACTCAACCTGAACAACTTCGGCATGCCCTGTTCTACCTGTACAAACTTCTTTATACGATGGATTTTTAATATGACCACCACTGTAGCCGGGCATTACACTTTCTATACCATTCAATTGTTTATAAATTGCTTCGGTACACCAGAAACATCCGCCTCCCAGTGTTGCTTTTTCTAATTCTTTACTCATAATATTTCCTGCAACTAAAAAAAATGCAACTAAAACTAATATTTTTTTCATCATCCTGCTATACGTTTTTTTCTTTTAATAAACCTGAATCTTCCAAATACTTTTTTTTCAAAATTCCAGGCAAATTTAAATTGCCCGAACAAGGTTCCAACTACTAAAAACAAAATTTGATATGCCGGAAATATTATTAAAATATATAACGTTATTCTTACCCATAAACTTGTATCGGCTGTAATTCCCAATAAGTGAAAAACTCCCTTTCTTGCATACATTGTAGCGCTTCCGGTTACTGCAAAAACAATCAGAATAATAATCAATTGAAAATTAGATTCAATATTCCAACGTTTTTTAATTTTTCAAACATTTTTCAGTATACTTTTTTAT
>JABMQB010000485.1 GCA_013203525.1 Mariniphaga sp. | reverse complement strand
TAATAATTCCGAGTTTTTACTGAACCACTCATACTCTGAAGAATATTTTATACGGTGCTTTACCAAGGTCTTTAATTTAATTAAAGGACTTGTCTTCTGAACTGCATTATACCAATCCCAAACATATTCATCATCATTACGTTTTGTGAAATTTTTGTTTTTATAAAAACCTATTTGGCCCTTCATATAATGAAGCCAATTGTCACGTAAGGTATTCATTTTTAACCCCTTAGATTAGTTGTTAAATAATAGATGGCTGAATGCAAGTTTATACTACAAATAATTGCAATAAACCCTTGGTGATAAAAAAATGCATTTTTTACAGTTTCAACCTATGCATAGCGCAATAATTTTTGGGAGAGTGTACTTATTTTTCTTGTCTAAAATTAATATACATTCTGTATTTATGCCTTCGAAAATATAATTAAGCATTATTCCGTTTCAAGTATGGCATACCCCAAACCTGTTTTTCCAAATTGATTTCCATTATATAACATATAATAAATACCATTTTGTTTAATCACAGAAGCATATGCTATCATTTCTGAATCCCAACCGCTTTCGGAAGTTGTTAAATTAAACTTTTCGGGTTTTCTCTCCCAAACAAGCCCGTCTTTAGATTCTGCATAATCTAGCATATAGTGTTGGCCATCTTTTTCTCGATACGCGTTGGGTCCTCTGGGAGAAAACCACATTTTGTAAACACCCTCATCTTTTAATACCCATGGACGGGCAAATGACTCTCCATCATAACTAGAATCGATGCATATTTTTGATGAAGTTTCCCAGTCAATACCATTGCTTGAAGTAGCATATTTTATAACAAAAATGGGTTCTGTTCTTCCATTATATACTTTCCATCCTGTAAAAGTAATGTACCATAGTTTAAAAATTCCTTCATCAATTAGAACACATGGTGCGGATACCGCAATAGGATCATTTTTAGAGCGGTCCAAAATAGGTCCCTCAAACATTTTTTCAATAATAGTTCCATTATCTTTTACAACAGCCAAACCTATGCTTAAAGCATATGGAACAGAGACTTTCTTGTTCCATCCACAGTAGTATATATATTTTTTATCTTTAACAGTCACAATTGATGTCATGGTAATTCCATTATCATCAAAAGTTCCGATTCTTCCAGGATAAAACAATGGTTTATCATAAACCTTGAGAATGTTCTTTGGATTATCAGCATCTACATCGATACAGTGCGGCATTGAAACAACATCTTTTGTCCGTGCTGAATAATAAATCCTCCATACTTTATCATCAATGATATCGATAAATGCATCTTGTGCATAGCCGGTACCATAAAAGTCGCATGAATAAATTAATCCTTTTTTTTTCCACATATTTTATTCCTCTATTAAATTAAAAAATGTTTATTCATAAAATCAAATTCCAAAATGCGCTGCACCTGTTTTTAGGCGATTAAAATAATATTCACTAAACCCTGATTGTTTCATTAATTTGCAGACTGCATCTATATCATAATCTACTCTTAGCAATTCGAACTTTTTACCATCAAAAGTAGCAAATGCAGCTTTTTTGTTATTATCACGTGGCTGCCCAACAGATCCAGGATTACAATAAACTTTTTCACTAAATTGCTTTATCATTTGTTTATGTGTGTGCCCTGATGCAAAAAAATGACCAGGTATAGCATCGAAATACTCTTGGGTTGGTACAAAATATTCATCAATAGGATTATTCCACCCACCATGCAAAAGGGAAAGATTTTTTATTTTTCTTAATACAGGAAAAGAAGAAATCCATTTTAAATTACTAGGTGTAATAATGTTACGTTGAAATCGCAAACAATCATTTGCGCTATTGGATCTTGGACAAAGAGTATTTGAAATCATATACCAATCATGATTCCCAAGTACACATTTTATTTTTCGTTTTCGAAGCTCTTCGCAACATTCATTGACTTGTGTATAATATCCTACAATATCTCCAAGACAGTAGACCTCTTTAATCCCTAAACGGTCTATTACACTTAAAACTTCTTTAAGTGCAATATAATTTCCGTGTATATCGCTTATTAACGCAATCATAAAAAAATGTGATCCTCTGTATATCTGATAGCACGTATATCTTTAATATTTGATTTATCAATTTTTGTTGGAATTTGATTATTCAAAAAATAATCAACACTCTTTACACTTTCGTTATATCCTAAGGCTGCTCTAATTGACGTTGCAGCTGATATTCGCGGATTAATTTCTAATAATTTTATTGTCTCACCGTCTAATCTGAATTGAAAATTTGTAGGGCCTATAGGTTTAAATACTTCTGCCAAATCATTTATAACCGTACTAAAATCAAAATCAACTACTTGTGCTTCTTGAGTAAATCCATCATTAGAAAGTTTTCTTTTTAATGAAATATAATCTATAAGATTTGATTCTTTATTAAAAAATGCAGAAACAGTATATTCCTCTTCTGCGGTACCAATTATTGGTTGCATCATTAATTCTGTTCCTATTTTGTGTTTATGCATTTCAAAATCATCTTTAGTATTAATTTTAATAATTCCCTGAGAACCAAAGCCTAGTCT
>JABMQB010000484.1 GCA_013203525.1 Mariniphaga sp. | reverse complement strand
CATGATGAAAGTACAGTTGCTGCTGCCATCAATTCCTCATTAATCACCACTGTTTTTCCTAAATTATCAAACATTCCAATTACATATTCTTTATGTAAATCGGTATTCCCATTGGAAGAAATACAAGTTAATGACTCCTGTAATGAAATTGCTGTATTTGGCATTGCCCTGAAAATTGGAATGTTTGCACCCGCCTCTTTTTCAAGTTGTTCAATTCCTACACCTGCAACAATCGAAATCAGAATTTTTTCAGATGTCAACAACGGTTTTATTTCCTGAATAACAGTTTTAAAATGATACGGTTTTACAGCAAGGATTATCACATCGGCATTTTTAACTACTTCCAGATTTTGATCCGAAGTATTTACTCCTTTATATTGCCAATCTTTAATAATCGAAATTTTCGGATCTGAAACAAAGATTTCAGAAGCGGCAATAAACTCCGATTTGAGTAACCCGTTAACAATGGCTCCACCCATGTTTCCCGCCCCGATTATTGCTATTTTCTTATTTTCCATATTCATTTTTTTTTAAATGTAGCAGAACTAATTCAGCTTTAATTCACTTGATCAACCAACAACAGATTTATGTCAACCAAAACCTTTTTGAATGCTCCTAAAAAAATATCTGCTTCTTTTTTACTTAGGCACAAAGGAGGCAGTAGCCGAATAATATTTGCCCCTGAAATACCCGTAAATATTTTATATTCTGACAATAATTTTTCTCTGATTTTTTTAACAGGCACAGTAAATTCAAGTCCAATCATCAATCCTTTACCCCGAACAGTAAAATCACTATTTATTTTTTCCAGTTCCGACATTATATATGATCCAACCTCATCTGAATTTTCTATTAATGAATCACTTTTAATAATATCAAGGACAGCAATTGCTGCAGTGCAAGCCAGATGATTTCCACCAAATGTAGTTCCCAACATTCCATGCCATGGTTTAATTTCGGGATGAATAAGTACACCTCCAATTGGAAATCCGTTTGCCATTCCTTTGGCTACGGTGATGATATCAGGTTTAATTTCAAAATATTGATGAGCAAAAAACTTTCCGCTACGCCCATAACCTGATTGAATTTCGTCCAAAATCAGAAGGCTGTTATTTTTTTTGGTGATTTGGTCCAATGCAATCAAAAAGTTTTCATCCGGAATTTTAATGCCGCCAATACCTTGTATTCCCTCAATAATTACAGCAGCTATTTCATTTTCATCGAATGCTTTTTTTACCGCTTCAACATCATTAAAAGGTAAAATAATTGCATTTGGAGTTTCATTTACTGGTGCTATTATTTTTGGATTATCTGTTAATCCAACAGCTGCTGATGTCCTTCCATGAAAACATTTACTAAAACTTATAAATTTTTTCTTCCCGGTAACAAATGATGCCAGCTTAATGGCATTTTCATTAGCTTCGGCTCCAGAATTACATAAGAATAATTGATAATTGTCGTACCCGGACAATTCACCTAGTTTAGTGGCAAGTTCAACCTGAAGTGGATTCTGGACTGAATTTGAATAAAATCCAATTTTATGAAGTTGGTCTGAAATAAATTCAACATAGTAAGGATGGCTGTGCCCTATTGAAATAACAGCATGCCCACCGTACAAGTCCAGATATTTATTCCCTTCCGAATCCCATACATAACATCCCGATGCTTTCACCGGAGTAATATCAAATAGCGGATATACATCAAATAAATTCATTAAAATGCTACCGGTTTTAAGTTTAATCCTGCTTTTTCATCCAAACCAAAAAGCAAATTCATATTTTGCACAGCCTGACCCGATGCTCCTTTTATCAAATTGTCGGTAATGCTAATAATTACAAGCTTATTATTATGTTTCTCAATATAAAGTACTGCTTTATTTGTATTTACTACTTGTTTCATATCCGGATTCTTTTCAGAAATAAAAACAAAGGGATGCTCCTTGTAAAAATTCTGATAAAGTTGTTTTGCATCTTCAACCGATCCGGAATAATTGGTATAAGCTGAAACAAAAATACCCCGTGTATGATTTCCCCTGATTGGCACAAAATTGAAATCAAAATCAAAGTTTTCCTGCAACTGTTTCAAACTTTGAATTATCTCTGCCTGATGCTGATGCTGAAATATTTTATAAGCAGATAGGTTATTATTCCTCCAGCTAAAATGAGAAGTATTTGTAGGTGCTTGCCCGGCACCTGTTGAGCCTGTTATAGCCTGTACATGTATTTCGTCAACCATTAAATTATTTGCAGCTAAAGGCAAAAGTGCCAATTGAATACCAGTAGCAAAACAACCAGGATTAGCAATATTAGTTGCCAACTTTATTTCTCCACGATTTATTTCAGGAAGACCGTAAATAAAATTGTGCTCATCTGATTTTATACGGAAATCATGGCTCAGATCAATAATTTTTACATTTTCAGGGATAGAATTATTCTCAACAAACTCTTTTGATTTTCCGTGCCCCATGCATAGAAATAAAACATCGGCAGATGAAAAATCAGGACTACTGGCAAATATCAAATCGGTTTCTCCAATTAAATCACTATGAATATCGGTTACATGATTACCGGCATTGCTTGAACTTTGAATAAATTCAATTTCTGCTTCAGGATGATTCAGCAAAATTCTGATCAATTCCCCGGCAGTATATCCTG
>JABMQB010000483.1 GCA_013203525.1 Mariniphaga sp. | reverse complement strand
TTTTATGGTAACCCATGGAACTCTCCATAATTATGCTCCTGTGTATTAAATAGCTTTTTGTTATGGCTCGTTTCATCGTATTAAAATTGTTTATTATTTGGTATAAAATGCCTGCCTGTTCGGCAGACAGGGAACTCGCCTGAATTTTAACAGTACTCGTGTTCGTTATAATCTTGTAATGCTCGTTTCAGAATTTCTTTGTATCTTGAAAGAAATACGTTAACCTTTGACTTCAATTAAAAAATACTGGTCTGATTTTGTACAATTGTTTTTCCCTGAAATTTGTATAACCTGTAACGATAAATTGGTTAGTCAGGAAAAATATATTTGTTTAAAATGCTTACATGATATTCCACGAACCGGCTTTCACAAATCATCAGGAAATAAAGTAGAGCAATTATTTTGGGGCAGGGTTAAAATTGAAAATGCCACATCCTTTTTTTATTTCAGAAAAGGAAGTCGCTATCAAAAATTGATACACTTTCTTAAGTACAAAGGATTAAAAGAATTAGGGCAGGAAATAGGACGGCATTATGGTTTTGAACTTTCGGAAAACAAAGAATTTTCTAAGCTTGATATTATTATTCCGGTTCCATTGCACCCTAAAAAACTTAAAAAAAGAGGATTTAACCAAAGCGAATGGATTGCGAAAGGGATTAGTATTGGTTTAGGAAAACCAGTAAATAGTAATTGTTTATATCGTATAGTATTTACTTCAACACAAACCCAAAAGACGAGGTTTGAAAGATGGAAAAATGTTGAAGGGATATTTGAAGTGAAAATGCCTGAACTATTGAAAAATAAGTACATATTATTAGTCGATGATGTTATCACAACAGGCTCTACTCTTGAAGCATGTGCTATTGCTTTGTTAAAAGTCCCCGGAATAAAAATCAGTATTGCAACTCTTGCATATGCCGATTATTAGCAAGAATGGAAAATAATAGGATGTTAAATGTTGGCTATATTTGAATTGTAAACCTGATGATAAATGAATGTAAGGACGGAAACTGAAAAATTGTATTTCGAAAGGATAAATAAGGTAGTTCATCATATCAATAACAACCTGAACGAAACCCTTGATATTGATGCTCTGGCAGCGATTGGTAATTATTCTGTTTTTCATTTCCACCGGATAATGCGGGCATACCTGGGTGAGTCATTGGGGGCTTATGTGGTAAGGTTGCGGCTCGAAACTGCGGTAAACCTGTTGCGATATTCCGAATTGCCGGTAGCCGATGTAGCTTTCAAGGTGGGTTACGAAAATCCAACTTCGTTTAATAAAGCATTTAAAAAACGTTTTGCGATTTCACCCAACGAATTCAGAAAAAACTACAATGGACTAATAATTTCAGAAGAATCAAAAATAAAATTTAATGCCATGGAAAATTTGAAAAGTTTAAAACCTAAGTACAAAAATCGGAAAACCCAAAAAGCAATTTATGCGCAGGTATTAGGAAGTTATAATGAAAGTGCAGGAAAAGCCTGGGAAAGTGTTTGTGAATTTGCTAAAAAGAAACATTTATTTGGTTTTAAAAATGAATTTGTTGGAATCAGCCATGACGACCCTAATATTACCGAAGCATCAAAACTCCGATACGATGCATGTATTCTTGTTTCAAAAGATGTTAAACCTGAAGGAGAAATTGGGGTTCAGGAAATTGCAGGAGGTAAGTATGCTGTTTTTATTCATAAAGGTCCTTATGAGGATTTTAGCAAATCTTATGAATGTATTTATGGAAGATGGATTCCGGAAAATAATATTGTATTGAGAGATACACCGGGTTTTGAAAAATACCTGAATACCCCCGGAAAGGTAAAACCGGAAAAATTATTAACCGAAATTTGGGTGCCGGTTCAGTAGAAATTATTGAATAATAGACGGACTGAATGATTGAATAAAACAAAAATATTGGCGAATATCTACATATTAAGTTGTAATTTGTTTTTTAAGAAAATATCATTGTCAATTTATGAATTTTTTAATTAGCGAATATAAGCAGGGAGAACACCCACAGGTTAGTTTGCCTACTACTCAAATATATGTTTTGCTTCAGGAAGAAGGCATGAGGAAAATGATAAGTGATTTTTATGATTTATTGATTCAAAGTAAAATCAGCAATCTTTTCCCTAAAAATCCTATAGCCCTTGAAAAAGCGAAAGAACACTCAGCTGATTTTTTTATTCAGATTTGCGGTGGGCCACAATATTTTAATCAAAACAGAGGCAATCCTATGATGGCAAGGCGTCATGCCCCGCATCCTATCACCCCTGAAGCACGAATTATTTGGCTTGAATGTTACCGGGAAGTGTTGCAAAAACTTGATTTGCCCGAAGATATTATTCTTTCATTTTGGAATTACCTCGATGTATTTTCGAAATGGATGGTTAATACTAAAAGTAACAAAATCGAGGAATAATTTTTTCCAATAATTTCCAAATTCAGGTTTCATCTTTCTGAATATCGGATGTCTATCAATAACATTCTATATAAAAATGTTAAACCGATGTTAAAAGTTTGATAATGTAAACATTAATTGGTTTTATCTGTTTACTTCACTGTAGAATAAAAAAAATAAATCAATAAAATTTTAGCAATTATGAAATTTAGCAAGTTTATCGTATTAATTTTTGCAGCTGTGTTGGCTATCGGATTTAGTGCATGTAATCAAAAACCGGCTCAAAGCGAAGAGCAGGAAAATGTAAAATATTACCGAGGAATTCTTTTTAGTGAAACATCATGGGATATTGAAAGGGGTTCTCATCCTTTAACCGCTGAAGAGGCAGAAACAATTAATAATTATAAGTTTATCTGGAATGATGATAAAAAACTGGCTTCGATAGAATACAATCGAAATGGAGTTCTTTTAGGTTATTCTTCAATGGGTGCAGCAAAAATAACTTATACCAACGAAGGCAATAAACAATTAAAACATTTCTTTGATGAAAATGGCGAGCCAACTTCACAAGGTAGTGTTTTTACAAATGAATATGCGGTTGATGATTCTGGAATTCGTACTGCAGCTCGTTTTCTTGATAAAGAAGGGAATGCAGTTGAGAACCGGAATAATATTCACAATTATACATGGGCAAAACTACCCGATGGATTGATCCAGGAATTGAGGTATAACCTTGCCGGCGAAAGCGTAGTAATGAACCCATTCTGCCCGTTTTACGAACTTCGTTTTACATACGATGAAAACGGTTTTGTAACAAGGATGGCTAATTACGAAGCCGATACTTTGTACAACTGTACAGCCGAGAATTGTGGTGATATTGGCGTTTCCTACTTCCTTTTTGGCAATAACGAACATGGCGATGTTGAAAGTTTTTCGGTTCATAATACAGTTGGCCAGCTTTCAAACCTTTATTGGGGATGGGCAAAAAGAGTTAGTGTTTTCGATGAAAACGGCTATGCTGTTGAAGTAACACAATACGACCAGGATGATGAATTGCTTAGCGGGAATAGTATTCCTACAACTAAGTCGGTTTATAATGAACACGGCGAATTGGTTGAAAGAATTTCAATTGATGCAAATGGCAATGTTGTAAATAATCCAAATAATGGTGTTGCCATCGTATCTTATAAATACGATGAACAAGGTCGCAGGATTGAAACAACAAATTACTCAAAAGATCGTGAATTAGTAGCTGATAATAGCTAGAATAAAGCGTATAGTTAAAAGAGAAAGTCAAAAGTCCAAAGAAGGGTCTTTGACTTTCTTTCTTTATAAAAAGATTCAAATCCTTATTTAATAACCATAAAAAAAATTCAGATGAAATTGCTGAGAATTACCAA
Source organism: Mariniphaga sp. (assembly GCA_013203525.1). Classification (GTDB taxonomy): domain Bacteria; phylum Bacteroidota; class Bacteroidia; order Bacteroidales; family Prolixibacteraceae; genus JABMQB01. The sequence continues at coordinate 9,287 of JABMQB010000483.1, read as the reverse complement.
TTATTTTCTTTCCATTTTTTTAGTAGTATTACTGATAGCCTGCTCTGGTTCCGGGAGCAAAAAATCAGTCGAAGAAACTATTCAGGACCAACCAAAAGAAATTCCTGTAAACGATGAATCACAGGCTTTACTCGATTATCTGGTTGAATTGGGTAATTATGTAAACAGCCGTAATATCCCTTCTTTAATTAAAGTATCATCGGTTTATGAAGAGCTGGAAGGAAATAATCTGATTATTGATTTAAGGGATGAGGAAACATATTATAAAGGGCATATTAAAGGGGCTGTAAATGTTTCGTTCAGCGATATTCCAGATTATATGAGTAATACAATTAAACCTTTTGAATATGATCGAATTATTATGGTTTGTTATGCCGGGCAAATTGCCAGCTATACAACTGCTTTACTTCGTTTAATTGGTTATGGGAATGTATATGCTATGCGATGGGGTATGAGTGCCTGGAATAAGGAATTTGCCAATGATTCATGGCTTGCTGTTATATCAGGCGAATATGAAGATAAACTGGAAACTACAATTCATGAAAAGGCTCAGATTAATGATTTTCCAAAAATGAATACAGGGAAAACCATTGGCGAGGAAATAATGGATGAAAGAATAAAAGCAATTTTTGAAGCAGGTTATAGGGCTTCGATGGTAACAGCAAAAAAAGTATTTGAAAGCCCTGAAGATTATTATATAATAAATTACGACCGTCGTGATAAATATGAAGCTGGGCATATTCCCGGAGCCATTAGGTATAAACCAAATGGTACACTTGGAATTAAAGCTGAAATGCAAACAATTCCTGCTGATAAAGATATTGTAATTTATTGTGGAACCGGACATAACTCGGGATTTGTGACCGCTTATCTTCGTTTATTTGGCTACAATGCAAAGACTATATATTATGGGAATAATAGTTTTATGTATGATAAAATGGTAGAAGATAAAAGTATCCTTTCATGGATTCCTTTTTCAGAGGCTGAAATTGAAGATTACCCATTTGTAAAATAATAGAAAGCTAGTGTTTCTTTAAATATTTTAATTTATTCAGGCCTGATTGTTGTATCGGGCCTGAATTTGTATTGAAAGATTTCATTTTCATATTCCCCACTTTCAACAATAAAAAGTTTGCTAATCCCTAATTGGTTTAACAAGGTGAATGCTTTAGCCGAAACTGCAACATCTTCAGAATAAAGAGCAATTTTTAAATCAGAATGAATTAATAAATTTTGATTTTCTTTTTCAAGAAGTTTTTTAAAAGGAATTTCGATAGTTTCAACTGATTGTGAATTTATTGAAGAATTGTTGTTGTCAAGATTTATAATCAGGTATTCATTATTTAATTGTGTTTTAGAAACAATGTTCGAATTATTTTCAATTGATTCGATAACAAGGCTGGCATCATTTTGAAATATATTTTTATTTGAAAGCCTCAATACAGCAAGGATTACCAATACAGCAATAAGTAAAAATACGATAATTAATTTTTTCATTTCAGATGTTTAAAGTGTTATTCGCAACCTCCATCTAATTGAGTTTCTTCTAATCTTCTTGCCTCAAGAAATTGAAATTTTAGGCTGTCTGGCAAACTATTAATTTGAGTAAATGTTTTTCTGGCTTTAAACCGGTTTTCAAATAAAGCATTCTCGCGTGGAGTAATTGATTCTCCCTTAAATTCGGTTAGCATAATGGTTTTATACCATTCATTTAAACCACCAGTCATCACAAAATTATTTTTGTAATCGAAGCCGGTAGTTAATGCCTGTGCATAATTTGCATCCCTGTCGCCATTTGAGTAAAAAATGTTTTTTACTTTATTCTGGTTCAGGTAACCCTGCCAATCTCGGTTCAGAATATCTTCCATTGGAATATTAATTGATCCGGGGATATTACATATTTTAAATTCTTCAGGGCTTCGCACATCAATAAGTTGAATTGTTGAGTCTTCATTATTAACAAACCTTGCTACCTGATCTACTGTTAAGTAATTTTCATTGTTTTGCATTTGTTCCAACATTTCCTGTGGGCTAAGTTGTAGAACATTGTTTTTTGGTGCAGGTAGAAATGCGAGCAAAACTCCAATTCCTACTAATAGTACCGATAGTTTTATTCTAAAATCCATAATGATTCATTTTAAAATTCAGATGTAATTTCAGGACGGACAAATCTTTTCTCGGCTTTTTCAGCCATCCAAAACATTGCAATAGCAGCAACAATAAGAATCAAAGTAAAAATACCCGGTGTTAATCCTAACCACTCATTTACTTTTACAGGACCTTTATACGACCCAGCAGCAATTGCTTCAATGAAAGGATAGGTTTCGGCAAAAATAAATGCACCAGCCATTCCACCTACAAGAAAAAACAGAGCATCTATTTTCCCAATTGAAAGAGCACTTAATCCGGTACCGGGGCAAAATCCACCCATTATAAATCCTGCACCCATAATAACTCCACCAACAAGAGTTGCAGTTAAATAATAGGGATTTACATAAACCAGGTTCAGGTTTAATAATCCGAAGAAACTTAATAATTGAGATCCAACAAGTGCTACAATTGCTGCGGTAAAGAATACTTTAAGCACTGTAGTATCATATCCATAAAACATACCGGCAAGTTTTCGGCTTGATGAAAATCCGGCCTGCTCTAATGCAAAACCAAAACCGATTCCTATTAAAAAACCTATTAAAAGGTTTAGCCATTCGGGGAATTCTGCTATTAATGAAAGTGGTCCCATATCTAAAAATTATTGAATAACTAATTAATTGAATGATTGAAAAAATTAAATCCAGAGCTTACGAAAAAACCATGCAAACATGTATGCCGAACCAAAAATAGCAAGCATAGTAACAAAACCAGCAACCGATAATACTGCCATCCCGGAAAGGGCAGCACCGCTTGTACATCCTCTGGCCAATTGAGCCCCATACACAAAAAACACTCCTCCCAAAAATGCAAATAGTAATCTTTTTCTGTTTGATATTTTTGGCGATTTTTCAATCTTAAATTTTAACCTGCCTGATAATGCGCCGGAAATAAATCCTCCAAGTAAAACACCAAGGACTTCCAATGCAAGCCAGCTTTTAAGAGGGCTTTTACCGTTAGCGAAGTATTTGCTGTAATAAGGTGATTTTTCAACATGTTGTTTATCGATCGCTCCTACCAGCGAAACAACGGAATATTTAATTCCACCGCTGGCACCCAATCCACGTCCCGAAAAAAACATGGCTGCCAACAAAACTAATCCTAAAAGGACACCAGCCATATACGGATTCATGTAATTCCTTTTCTTCATAATATTGTTTAATAGAAATAAAATTGTTTAATAAGATGCTTTAGCATCTTCTAAAAATACAATTCAATTGGGTGAAATGTTTTTAATCAGGCGATTTTAACAACTTATTAAGAGTTTTTACTGAATACTTTTCTGATAATCCTTAAAACAATTCCGTGAGGTAACATTAAACCAACGATATAAAAAAATTGTGTGGCAATTCCGGGAACGATAAGTTTTTTGTTTTTTATCATCCCATCGATAGCAATTTTTGCAACTTCCGAAGAATCGAGAGTAGTAATTTTAGCTACCATACTTGCTTTTTGCATCGACTTTTTTAAACGCGGATTTGTAGCAACTCCACTTGGGTGTACCGAACTTACTGTAATATTGGTTCCTTTTAATTCAGTATTTAGCGCACGGGAAAAAAACAGGATGTATGATTTGGTGGCAGCATATAAACTTTTTTTGGGGATAGGTACAAATGCACCAAAACTACTGATATTAAGAATATATGCATGTGGAAGTTTTTTGAGGTCGTTTAAAAAATAGTAAGTAAGAAGTGTAGTTGCCCTTATGTTTAGCATAATCATCGTATCAACTTCACTTTCTTTCTGGTCGGCCATTTCTCCAAAACCACCTACTCCTGCATTGTTTATTATCTTATCGATAATGAGATTATTTGTTTTAGCATAATTGTAAACTTTTTTAGGAGCATCCATTTCTGTCAGGTCGATAGAAAGGCATTGTATATCATTACCATTTATTTTTGCCAGATGTTTTGAAAGTTCCTCCAGCCCTGATTCGGGCAATGCCACAAGAAATAAATTCAGTTTACGATTTGTACATTCCTCTGCAAGGGCTTTCCCAATGCCATTGCTTGCGCCTGTTATTAAACAATAATTTTTTTCAGAATCCATTTACAACTTTTCTGTTTTAAGCCAGATTAATGTTTTTCTAATTCCTTCATTAATTGGAGTAATTGAATAACCCAGTTTATTGATTGCTTTTTTGCTCGAAAGAACCCTGTTTTGACTATAGCGTTTTACCCATTGTGGAGTAATTAACGGTTCAATACCAAAGTTATTTGCAAGTAAAAGCATTATTCGTGAAACTAGCATCATGATGCACAAAGGTAATTTAAATAACCTATGATAATTTCCTGTTTCTTCTGAAAGAACATTAAAAAAATCGTTAAAAGAAATATTAGTTCCTCCCAAAATATATCGCTCACCAGGTTGACCTTTTTCAAGGGCAAGTTTAAGTCCGGATACTATATCATCAATAAAAACATAATTGCCAATTTCACTTCCATCACCAGGTAAAAAACGCCATTTTCCTTCATTGTATTTTTTAATGATTGTAGTAACACTGTTGCTTTTAGATAATAATCCTGGACCATATACACGTGATGGATTTACTATAACGATTTCCAGCCCTTTTTTCATAAAATGGCTGCATCTTCTTTCAGCTTCCATTTTAGTTTCCTCATAAGCTGTTAGATATGATTCAGGATTAGGGCTGTTTTCATCTGTAGCTTCATCTATGTCAGAGGGTTTTAATATGCCGGCAGTTGATGTAAAAATTACTCGTTTGATGTTGTTTTGTAAGGCAGCTTCAAGCACATTTATGGTTCCCTTGACATTAATCTCAAAAGGAATATTTTTATCCTTAGACCAGGGTTTAGCGTATCCTGCCAAATGAAAAACATAATCGCAACCTACCATTGCTTTTTGAATTGATTCCTTATTTGTAATGTCGCCTTGAAAAAGTCTTAAGTTTTTATGATCAATTTGTTGTGCTTTTTCGGGTGACCGTACCAGAGCATGCACAATTTCTCCTTTCTGTAAAAACTGTTTTGCCAACTCCTTTCCAATAAAACCTGTAGCTCCTGTTAGAAAATATTTCATGGTTTACTGGATTTTTTAAATTCCATATCCGGATTATTTCGGATAGTAAAAAACTCGGTTGACACTGAAAGCGATATGTGCATTATTATTGGAATAAGAAGCGATCCTGTATGAACCATTAACAAACAAGCTATTAATCCAAAGGGAATTGCTCCAATAGTTTCCTTCACTCCATTGGTCATATGTATGGCTGAATAAATTGCTATATTTATTGCAATGGCTGGCCAAATACCAAACGCTTCAATACAACTTAATAAAAGTACTCCTCTGAAAAGGAATTCATAACTTATAAGGTAAAGTGACCATCCTAATGTACTTAACAGAAATGTGCCGATACTCCAGCTTTTGATTCTCATCTGGGGGTATTGTAAATAGATATCCGGTTTTTTAGCCGAGAAATAGTTGATTATAAAAATAATTGCAGGCAATCCGATTAGCCAATACCAATTACTTATTATTTTATCAAAAGAAAATCCTAAAGAATTAAGTTCAAATTCCCACATTATAATAAACAGAGTTCCCGGTATTAGAGCTAAAAATGTTAACCCAGCCAGCTTGTTAAATAGAATTCGTTTTTTTTGAAATGAATTCCCTGTGTATTTTTTAATAAAATATTTTTCAATTTTTTCAGAAGTAATGAGATAGTAATAAGTATAATACGCGATTATTGAAATGGCAATACCAAAAACTGCTTTTGAATCCGGATAATTTAATTGAAAATCCATCTTGATTTAATGGTTTTTTAAAGAATTGAATATACAAAATTAGAATTGAATAAATTATTAGAATAATCAATTTTGATCTTAATCTTTTTCTTTATCGGAGCTTCCCCATTTAAACGACTGAATGTTAATTCCTACAAGGCTGATTACTCTTTCAACAACTGTTTCAACTAACTGGTTAATTGTTTCAGGTTTACTATAAAACGAAGGTATTGCCGGGCAAATTGTACCTCCTGCCAAAGTTATTTGTTTCATGTTTTCAATATGGGAAAGATTATAAGGTGTCTCTCTTGGAACAAGGATGAGTTTCCGTTTTTCTTTTAAAATAACATCGGCAGCACGGGTTATCAGGTCATCTGATATTCCATTTGCAATTCGCCCCAAAGTACCCATCGAACATGGGCAAATAATCATAGTATCAAAGTCGGCTGAACCAGATGCAAAAGGCGCATAAAAATCTTCTCTTTCATATACCCTGAAAGGATACACCGGTTGGAAAATTTCATTTAACTCATATTTCCATATATCAAGTGCATTACCAGAAAATACTACTCCAACCTCTTCAAACTGATCCTTCACCTGTTCCAGTTTTTCAATAAGTATTTTTGCATAAATAGAGCCACTTGCCCCGGTAACCGCAATAATAATTTTACGTTTCATTCTGTAATTAAATTAGTTAAAGGCATTGTTAATATCTACCTGGATTGATTCGATAATATGCAGCCAATGATATTACATTGTTAAATTGGTTGTTTGCCTTGTAACTGGTTGTTGCATTTTCTCCTGGCTGGCCACGAATTGAAAGTATTGAATACGCAAATCGCATGTCAATAGTTAAGTTATCGAGCATATCAAATTGAAATCCTATAAAAGGTTGAACGTCAAAATTTTTAAATGCATGTATATCCTCTTTTGGCAAAGGGTCGTTATCACGCCATTCATTTGCGTGAACAAGGTATCCGGTTGATATCCCACCGATAATCGATCCACGGTCGTTGGCTCTAAATCCAATAAATATGGGTAATTCAACATAACCCAAACGCATTATATATTTTTCAATATCTGTTTTTTTCGGATCAATTTTATTTCGGGAACCCTTTTGCGAATATTTGATTTCAAATCCGGCAAAAACTGCCGGTGCAATATCGGTTTGCACAAACGCACCCGCTAGAATTCCGGGTTTATGAAATCCGCGATAAATATCTCCATCAACCTGAGTTGCGTTAAATCCACCAAGTAGTCCGCCTTCAAATCGTTGAGCATAAGAACTGGAAAATATAATTGTAAAAGAAATTAGAATAAATAACCTTATCATGTGTTTTCTGTTTTGTTTAATTAATTTTCTTTAGCTCTTCTTTCAGAATTTGTACTCCTGTCCCTGCTTTTTCCTGTATAAAAATAACATTTTCTGAATACAGTGAAGGTTTTGAAGGATCGACGACAAAAATGGGTATTCCTTTCCTAACATAATTAACCAATTCTGCAGCAGGATAAACAGCCAAAGAAGTGCCAATTACAACTAATATTTCAGCATCCTGTACAATAGGTATTGCCTGTTGAATTGCAGGAACAGCTTCTCCAAACCATACAATATGAGGCCGTAACTGGCTCCCCTTTTCACACAAGTCACCTATTTTTAAATCCCAATTATCAAGTGTGTAGATTAGTTCCGGATCAATGGTACTTCGAACCTTTCGGAGTTCGCCATGGAGGTGAAGGACTTTTGAACTACCAGCCTGTTCATGTAAATCATCTACATTTTGAGTAATTATAGAAACATCAAAATCGTTTTCAAGTTTTGCTATTCCGATATGGCCACTATTTGGTTTTGCTTCCCATAAATGTTTACGCCTTTCGTTATAAAAGCGTAAAACCAATTCCGTATTTCGACTCCAGGCTTCCGGGCTTGCAACCTCGGTTACATCATATTGTTCCCATAATCCACCCATATCCCGAAATGTTTTTAATCCACTTTCCTGGCTCATGCCGGCGCCGGATAAAACAACTAATTTTTTCATTTTAATAGGTTTATGCTATAAAGATAAAAGTTAAAAGAGTTGATGAAACCAACATTCTAAATTTTCCTACATTTGTGGTAATGATCGATCATGCAACCATAGGACGAATTCTGGATACAGCTGAGATTGTAGATGTGATTTCGGATTTTATAAACCTGAGAAAAAGGGGAGTAAATTATCTTGGATTGTGCCCGTTTCATAATGAAAAGACACCTTCGTTTACTGTTTCACCTGCAAAAGGGATTTTTAAATGTTTTGGATGTGGCAAAGGAGGCAATTCAGTTAATTTTATTATGGAACATGAAAGCCTTACTTACCCGAACGCATTAAAATGGCTGGCAAAAAAATACAACATTGATGTAGTTGAAAAAGAAGAGACTGAAGAGGAGAAACAATTAAAGGATGAGCGGGAAAGTTTGATGATTGTTTCATCATATGCGCAAAAATATTTTACACAGTATTTATGGGAAGATGAGGAAGGTAAGGCTGTGGGATTGAGTTATTTTCATGAACGTGGATTACGCGATGATATTATTAAAAAATTTGAGTTAGGTTACTGCCCCGATGGAAAATCAAAATTTACCGAGGCTGCACAAAAAGAGGGGTACAAACTGGAATTTCTTGATAAAACCGGGCTTACTATAGTACGTGACGATTGGCAACGAGACAGGTTTGCCGGAAGGATTATTTTTCCGATTCATAATCTGGCGGGAAGAGTAATTGCCTTTGGTGGGCGAATTCTTAAGGATGATCCTAAAGCGGCTAAATATGTAAATTCACCTGAATCTGATATTTACCATAAAAGCAAAGTCCTATACGGAATTTTTCAGGCAAAAAGGGAATTAACCCGGTTTGACAAGTGTTATCTGGTTGAAGGATATACCGATGTTTTAGCTTTTCATCAGGCGGGAATTGAAAATGTGGCGGCTTCTTCCGGGACTGCTTTAACATCTGATCAAATTCGGTTGATTAAACGATTTACGGCAAATGTTACCATAATTTATGATGGGGATGAAGCTGGAATAAAAGCTTCGCTTAGAGGCATCGACCTTGTTTTGGAAGAAGGATTAAATGTAAAAGTTTTGCCTTTACCCGATGGTGAAGATCCTGATTCATTTTCGAGAAAAAAAAGTGCTTCGGAACTGGAAGAGTATATTAAAGAAAATGAAACCGATTTTATTCGATTCAAAACGCAACTTCTTTTAAAAACTACTGAAAATGATCCGGTCGCAAAAGCGCGTTTAATTTCTGATGTAATCCGATCAGTGGCAGTAATTCCTGATTCAATAACACGGTCGGTGTATTTGAAAGAATGTAGCAGGTTATTGAATGTTGAGGAAGCAGTGCTTTATACTGAAGT
>JABMQB010000482.1 GCA_013203525.1 Mariniphaga sp. | reverse complement strand
TTTGATAAGAAATTAAAAAATTCTTTCTTTGTAGACTTCAATTTAATAGGAATCGGGTTAAACCGTATTTTAGAGTACAATGTGGAGACAGAAAAGAGCTAGTTTAATCGCCGTATTAATATTATTTCCGGCTGTGCTTATGGCACAATTCAATAATAATACAACATCACCATATTCGAGATTTGGACTTGGTGATTTGCAACGTGGATCTGTTGGCAGGTCATCGGCTATGGGTGGAGCTATATTGGGAAGTAGGAGTAATCAACAAATTAACCTGGCAAATCCTGCCTCATATACTTCAACCGACTCCTTATCTTTTCTTTTTGATTTTGGGGTAAAAGCAGGATTTTCAAGTTTTAAAAACGATATCTCCAGCTTTAGCACCAATAATATAAACTTTAATTATTTTGCTTTTAGCTTTCCGGTAACAAATCGTATTGGAGTTGGAATGGGATTAACTCCATTTTCCGATACCGGTTATGATGTCCAGATGATTGAAGAAGAAGAAACCTACGGGCAGGTTTGGCATAGGTATAACGGTGAAGGTTCTATATCAAAAGCATATTTGGGATTAGGTGTTGAACCTATTAAAAATATTTCAATAGGTGCAAATCTGTATTATCTTTTTGGGAAATTGTCCAGAAATGCAAATGTTAGTTTTCTTGAAGCAATAGATTTATATAGCAATCAGAAGTACGAACAAATCAGGCTTCGCGATTTTGGAATTTCGTATGGATTACAGGCAACTTTGCCTTTTAATGAGAAACAGCAATTAACCCTGGGATTAACCTTTGAGAACAAACCTGAATTTACAGCTTTTCATTCTGATATTACGCAAAAAATCCTTACAAATGGAACAACAACTGATATCGACACGGTAAATTCAATTGATGATGTAAAAGATATTATTAAATTGCCTCGGAGTTATGGTATCGGATTATCCTATACAAGCAATGAGAAACTAGAAATTAACGCCGATTATATTCATCAAAAATGGTCGGAGGCTACTTTTTTTGGAAAAACCAATCCTTTCCTTGCCGATTTAAACAGATATGCAATTGGATTTGAATATGTGCCAGATATATATTCCATCAGAGGTTACTTCGATAAAGTTGCCTATCGTGCCGGAATTAGTTATGAAGATTACTATCTGATGTTTGGCGATCAGCAACTAACAGATATTGGCATAAGTTTTGGTGTAGGATTACCAATATATCGTTCTTTGTCGATGGTTAATATTTCTGCCGAGCTTGGACGGCGTGGAAAAACAAGTTATAACCTTGTTCGCGAATATTATGCAAGGTTAACCTTAAGCATCAATTTTTATGATGTGTGGTTTATTAAAAGAAAATACGATTAATTCAATATAAACTAAAACCGTTATGAAATCAATAATTTTTAAATCTGTTCTTTTTGTTACCATAGCATTACTGAGTGTAATGGGTGCAATGGCTCAGAGAATTATTAAAGGCACAGTATATAAAGAAGGGGAGCCAGCAGCTGGAATTACTGTAGAAGCCCACAGAGGTGGTGGAACAACAATGATGACCAGTTTTGATGGCCTGTATGAAGTTGAAGCTGATGCTAAAACAAAGTGGGTGAAATTTACTTTTATTGATGAAAGTAAAAGATACATCATGGAAGAAAATTCGGGCGACAATATTGATTTTTATTTTGATGGTATTAAACCTGCCGGAAATAGCGGTAAGGGTGGGGTTAATCTTAAATCGATAGAAGAATTGATTAAAGAACAGGATTTTGACTTTATGAATGAACTTAGCTTGTATCAGGAATTTGAAAAACAGAATGATTATAAATCTGCCCTTCCTCATTGGGAGAAACTTTATAACGGATATCCCAAATCAACTAAAAATTTATATATCCATGGAGTTAAATTTTATAAGGATTTATTAAATAAGGCATCTACTCTTGAAGAAAAAGAAAAAAATCTTAAGAGTATGATGGAGGTATATGATAAACGTATCAAAAATTTTCAGGAAAGAGGTTCTGTATTGGGTCGCAAAAGTGTTTCCTGGCTCGAACATTATATGAATAATGAAGATGTTTCTTTTGAAGATAAGAAAGAAGGCTTTAAATCGGGCTATGAATGGTTAAAAGAATCAGCAGAATTAGAAGGTGATGAAACAGAAATAGCGGTAATCGCATTATTAATGAACGTTTCGACCCAATTGTATAAATTCGGGGAATTACCCAAAGAAGAAATAGTTAAAAACTATGAGTTTTGTACCAGCACTCTTAATCAGAAATTAAATATTGATGGTGAAATAAATGTTGAGGAAATAAATACGGTTCTTGACTTCGTGGATATAGTTTTTACTAAATCAGGGGCTGCCGATTGTGATGCTTTAATTAGTATTTATGAACCTCAGTTTGAAGAGAATTCGGATGATATCAAATTTATCACAATTATGCTTCAAAGGTTAAGGAGGGCGAAATGCGATGAAAGTGAATTGTTTAACAAAGCTACAGATAGACAATATGAACTTGAACCTTCAGCTGAAGCTGCATTTAATATGGCACGCCGTAATATAAACAGGGATCCGGAAAAGGCGAAAGAATATTACATGCAGGCAATGGAACAGGAAACAGATGAAGAGTTATTATCTACCTATTATTATGAATACGGTTTATTTATTTATGCAAAAGAACAAGCTCTTCAGGAAGCCAGGACTTATGCCAGAAAAGCACTTGAAATAAATTCGAAATATTGTGAAGCACTGATTTTAATTGGAGATATTTATATTGCTGCAAGTCCTAATTATGGAGAAAGTGATTTTGAAAAATCAACTGTTTTTTGGTTAGTTGTTGATTATTATAACCGGGCAGCCCGGGCAAGTAATGATTGTATTGCAGATGCATCAAAAAAAGCTTCAGATTATAAAGAATATTTCCCCGGTAAGGAAGATGTCTTTTTCCAGGGTTTATCCGAAAGTGAGAGTTATAAAATCGGAGGTTGGATTAATGAAACTACAAAAGTTAGATTCTAAGTATTTGATTCAAATAAATAGATTTGGAATTATTGCAGCTCTGTTTTTCGGGGCTGCAATAGTTTTCTATAGCTGTTCACCCGAAGTAGAAAAAATAGAAGCATTTAGTTCTCCTGAAAACCTTCCTGTTGTTTATGCCGAAGACTTTGAAACAACTTTTACTGATTCTTTTAAGATTCAGTTTTATATGAAAGCCCCGGTGTTACAAAAGTTTGAAAGCGATGCAAATCCTTTTTTGGAATTTCCAAACGGAATTCTAATTATAAAATATGATTCAAATGGAGAAATAATTTCAAGGATTACTTCAGATTATGCCAGGGAGTATGAGAAGGAACAAAGA
>JABMQB010000481.1 GCA_013203525.1 Mariniphaga sp. | reverse complement strand
TTGCGGTTCTCCAACTAATCCTTTTAATCCGGAAACTACTATGTCGCTTGATTCGTTGCCAACTGTAATCCTTGCAAGAAAAGCATCATAATGAAAGTTTTCTTCATCTTGAGGCATAAAAGATAATTGTATCCTTCCATTTGGATAATACTGTTTAAAGATTAATGATATACCGCTAACTCCAAAAATACTTCTGCCTGTAAGATGGATGGGTAATCCGGGTGCAAAAGTTTCCGATTCATTACTTACCATATCGGTTATAGTAACTGAATCGGATGCAATCATAAAAATTTCGCCATTATTTTCAGAAATGTTTATATCTGGGTTGAATCCTGTATTTTCAAAGCCTAAGCTTACACCTGCAATAACTTTAATTTTTTTGTTATTTAATGAAAAATCAATTCTTTGCCCATTGTTGCTAAATGCCATAAGAGCTACTAATGGCTCTCCATATACATCTTTTACAATGGTTTCCAAGGCTGAAGGCATAAACTGTAAATTTTCAATTTTTACAGATTTACCGGCAACCTCTATTTTTTCTGAATAACGATTTGCAGTGTATCCTGAAAATTTAATTTCTTTTTCTGAAGCTACACTTTGACCTTCGGCTGATACTGTGGTATTAATAAATGTAGATTCGGAGATTATTGAATTAGATGCGCCACCTTCGCGAATATGCATCGATCCCTCAAAACCGTAATATCTGGTTAATGCTGCTCCAATAATAATAACGGCAAATGCAACATGAAACAGGAACATAGTCCACTTCTTTTTACTAATAAGTTTATTTACAAAAATGCTTCCTGTAAGGTTTACAATTATTACCAATAGTAGCACTTCAAACCACCAGGAGTTATAAATTAAAATTTTTGCTGTTAATGTTCCGTAATCATTTTCAACAAAAGTTGCCCAAGCAATTGCAATAGCAAATATTACCAGCAATAAGCCAGTAAAAAACATGGAGGAAATAAATGTTATTATTTTTTTCATAATTGACAAAAATAGAAAGTTTAATAAACGCGCGGTAATTTCACAATGGTTCTTTTAGTACCCTGTAAATTTAAAAACTCCTTTGTTTATAGTAAAACAAAGGAATTTTCAATAAGGAATATTTTATTTATTTAACTATTTTGCAGAAGGATCGGGGTGTGCAATTTTTGCCACATATTCTGCATAATTGAATCCTTTATAATGTTGGCTTTCTTCGTTATGGCATGTTTTACAAACTGCTTCATCAGGCATGATCATGCCCTTAGAGAGTGATAATTGTTGGTTTTTCATAATAGAAGCAGATTTGTAAGCACTTCCCGGGCCATGGCATGATTCACATGAAACACCTTCTTCAACTTTAATTGATGCAACCAAACTTTTATCAACACTTGCAGCGGTTGAGTGGCATTTTAAACACTTAGGGTCTTTTGCCTCTTCGGCACTTAAAGACTCCATTGCTTTTGCATGAGGTCCAGCAGCCCATTTATTATACTGTTCGCCTTTAGCTGGTTTATTGTGGCACATTTTGCATTTGGTAGCTCCAATATATTTGTAAGTTTGCGCCATCCCTGTAGTGCTGAAAATTATTACCATTCCCAATAAAAACACTAATCTTTTGTAATTCATATCTGTTTCTTTTATAAAAAAATTAAACTAATATCTATTTAATTGAACAAGTGTTTGATTTGTCATTTAGTATGAAAATCAACAACTTTGTTTGCGTTAAAAATGCAATTATTTTTTCTATTCACAAAAAAAATGCCATTGATATATACTATATAAATTAAAATTACACGGTATCTAAATTATGAATTAATATAATTGTGAATGACATAGTGAGCAAAACTCTGTTTTCCAGGCTTCTCCAATATCAACAGGGTGATTAAATTCAAGTGGTTCATAGGATAATGTATATTCCATTTCATCGGGTGTTCCCTGCGCCAATATATTATGGCACAAATTACAATCTCTGGAAATAACTTTACCTGTATTTGTTGCATGCCTGTCGTTGTGGCAACGGTAACATCCATCAGATTCCATATGTCCAATATTATTTGGATATGCTTTCCAACTTGCCTTCATAAAGGGAAAAATATTCTTTGAATAGTCAATTTTGATTTCTTCAATTGCAGTATTAATTGCAGACAAGTTTTCTGCATAAATTTCGGGATAGCCTAATTTGTAAAATTCAATGATCTGGGTTTCGATCGCATTAAATGCACTGTCTTTATCCGGGTAATCCTGATTGAGTACAAGCATAGCAGCCATTTTTATTGCCGGAAGGCCTTTTGAGATTTCCCCTTCTGCCATCGACATGTCAATAAAGTTTTGTGGCACATTATAATTGTGTGATGGGCGGTTATGGCAATCAAGGCAATCCATTGTTCTTGTTTCCAATGAATCTAGCTTAGTCTGGCTAATCAAGTTTTCTTCATCGGTATAAATCTCAACTTCACCTGTTTCCAGGTTAGTATATTTTACCCAGGGTATTACCTGGCGGCGATCATCAATAGTTTTATATTCGATTTTAACACTTGGATCAATATGTTGATGTATTCCTTTTTCAAATCCTGTAGGTGTATTTTGTGAACTGGTTTTAATTTGCAATTGGATAATTCGTTCAGTATTAAAATCATCGGCAAGGAATGAATGTTTTACACGAAGGCTACGATCGTAAAATTTTTCAGGCCAGTGGCATTCTTCACATGTTTCCTGTGCCGGGCGCAGGTTGGCAATAGGGGTTGGAATAGGTTGTGGATATTTTTTTGCCAAAACTGAATAAACCTGATATAAACCTGAAAGTTTACTTTTTACATACCAATCAGCACCAGACCCAACATGGCATTCCACACAAGCAACACGCTCATGAGATGACCCATAATATGTAGTATATTCAGGTTCCATAACATTGTGGCATAATTTACCACAAAACTCAACCGATTCGGTATAATGAAAAGCTTCATAACTTCCGATTGAAGAAATAATCAGTAAAAAAACAGAACCTACAGTAAAAATCATTGTAGCATTCCGTGTAGCTGTGTTATTAAAATTCAAAATTGGCCAACCCGGGGTTTTTCCTTCTTTTTCTGCTTTTCTTGATTTTTTCTTATTAATCCTCATTCCAATAGGGATAAGAATTAATCCGGTAATCATAAAAATTGGTAAAATGATGTAAATAAAAAGCCCAATATATGAACCACCAAAATTGAATAATGTATTCAATACCATTAATGAAATAATGGAAGCTAAATTAAAAAGGGCAAGTATAGCTCCTGAAATTGAGATCCAGTTTTTAATTGACGCAGGTAATTTCATATCTTTTTAATTTATGATTTACTTATTTCAATAGTGTACAAGGTTGTAAAAAAATAGTTACAATTCAATAGCTGATAGTAATTTATAAGATTTCTATATATGACTGATTTTTATGAGATTATGTTCAGTTTAAAGCATTACGTAATTGTCATATTATTTTTATTGCCGTTTAAATCTTTATTGTTACTAATGAGATAGCAATGAATAAATAATAAGAACAACCAGTGAAATACCTGTAAACAGGAATATGAATCCGAATAATTTCACAATCCTCATTTTTTGTTTTGAGAATTCTTTTTTAGAAACCAATGTATCAAGTTTTCCAGATTTTTTAAGATCTTCATATTCCCGAGGCCTGTCTTCTTTAAATTCCTCAAGCGGAATATGTCCAGTAAAAATTACTGTATCCATAGGGAACGATTCGGGGCGCAGATGCGTATTGAAAAAATGAATTGTAAAAATAAATCCTACGGCTAATAGTGCTTCATCGCTGTGAATTATTTGTGCAACATTAATAGACCAGCCCGGGAGAATTTGAGTAAAAAATTCAGGAAACCACAATACTAAACCTGATGAGCCAATTACAATTACACCCCAGAAAACGGCCATGTAATCAAATTTTTCCCAATAAGTCCAACGTCCATAATTTGGCCTTGGTCCAAGTCCCGTGAACCATTTAATTGAGGCCCAGAAATCCCGGATATCCTGACGGTTAAACATTAATGAATTTTTACCAAAAATGAACTTTCCTAAACTAACGCCATTTTGTTTTTTTATTTTTGATAAATTGTATAGGTGGAAAAAGAAATATCCAAATGTCATAACTGCAGCTATTCTGTGCAATACTCCCGAAACAAAAACACCACCGATAAGTCGAGAGAACATTTTCGCCCATTCCATATGGGCAAATTTTAATATCATACCCGTTAGTGCCAGAAATACAAAACTGATAATTATAAAAATGTGAGTAATACGTTGAATTTTTGTAAATCTTCGTATGTATTGTTTTTCACCAGTCGTATGTTTGTGCTTCCTCTTTTTTAACATTGCCGACAAAGAACGAGGTATCCATAACAAAGTATGTAATCCGAAAAATATAAATACACTTAATAATAATCCGGTCATTGCCCAAAATGTGTAATAAAGCCACGGGAATTTATCTTTATTGTAATGTGTTGCATGAGTAAGGTATCCTGTAAACCTTATGTTAGCATTTTCATGGCATTTCTGACAAGTTTGAACAATGTTTTTGGAAGCAATTGAAGAGTTTGGATTATCTATATTAAGAATTTTATGAGCTCCATGGCAATCTGAACAACGAGCTGCTTCCAAATAACCCAACTGATATGCTTTGCCATGGTATGTTTCCATGTAAGTTTCAGACAGATTACCATGGCATTTTCCACATTGTTGAGTAATTTCCAACATAAATTCATCCTGATGGGTGTCCGATACCAGATGAGCAGAATGACATGTTTCACAAGTAGGATACTCTAAATCAGTATTAATATCAAAAGCATGGTCACTTGCTATAAAATCGTCGTAAATTCCTTTATGGCAATTTCCACATGTTGCAGCAATATTTTTTGGGTGAACAGAGGAGCGTTCATCCGATTCTTTTAATATAAAATGAGAAGTATGGCAGTCGGTACAAATGGCTGTTGATAATAATCCTTTTTCAGAAAGGCTTCTACCGTGAGCACTTGTCGAATAGTCATGATATGCATCTGTTTCCCTGAGGTCAGTATTTTCAAGAGCTTTACCATTTTCCTGATGACATTCACCACAAAGTACCGGAATAGACGATCGGAACACAGGTGAATTTTCGTCTGAACCGGGGAGTACCATATGAGTACCATGGCAATCGGTACAATAAGGCGCATTTTCTTGCTTTGCGAAATAGGCTTCTCCGTGTCCACTTGAAAAAT
>JABMQB010000480.1 GCA_013203525.1 Mariniphaga sp. | reverse complement strand
TTTTCACCATACCAGCAAACACCTTGCCCATGAGGTAATTTTGATTTATTCGCTACCTTCACTGGAAGGCCATTCTCAAATTTCATGTCAATGTCGAAAGTAAAGGGGATATCGTATAATGAATTTTCTTTGAAAGTGGCATTCCCTGAGATTTCAACAGGTCCTGTATTATCAAGTCCCATTGACCATAGTGCGATATCAACATGATGCCCGCACCAATCGGTAAGTTGCCCACCCGAATAATTCATAATCCATCGCCAGTCCCAGTGAAGTACACCACGGAAGGGAACATATGGTGCAGGCCCTAACCAAAAATCATAATCAACTTCTTTGGGTGGTTCCTGAATTTCAGGCATTCCCATGTCGCTTTGAAAATCTGGTAATCCTACTTCAATTTTCTCTACTTTGCCGATTACACCATTTGCAACCAGTTCACAAGCTTTCCTGAACTCCGGCCTGCTTCGTTGCCAACTACCGGTTTGCCATATTATATTATTGTCGGTTACTGTTTTAACAACTTTTTTACCTTCCTCGATTTTTCGAACAAGAGGTTTTTCTCCATAAATATCTATTTTCTTTTCAGCAAA
The DNA here is from genome assembly GCA_013203525.1 of Mariniphaga sp. Taxonomy (GTDB): domain Bacteria; phylum Bacteroidota; class Bacteroidia; order Bacteroidales; family Prolixibacteraceae; genus JABMQB01. The sequence goes on along the minus strand of JABMQB010000480.1, from coordinate 8,817 downwards.
ATATGTATAAAGCAACATGTGCCAATGGTCGGGTACGGCAATCGAAGCAGTGTCAAACTCCTCTTTATCCATAAGTTTTCGGAAATCACTGTAAATTTTGCAGTCCTGATTTTCGTAATATCTCCACAAAGCACCCTGGCTTCTTTTTACCCTTTGTTCATCCACATCACAAACAGCAATAATTTGCAGGTCTTTATTTCTGACAAATCCATTCATATTGCTTCTTCCCTGTGAGCCGGCACCAATTACAGCCATTGTTATCCTGTCGTTGGCTGCAGTGAAGCCATTTTTACCAAGTGCACTTGCCGGAACTATTACAGGTATTGCAATTGTTCCTGCTGCTAATGCTGATTTTTTTAAAAAGTCACGTCTTTTCATAATATTTAGATTTTAGGATTTATGCTGAATTCCGGGGGCAGGCACAGGAAATTCCATATCAACTGGTCCCAATTCGATGACTTCTGGCCCTAATACTTCAGTTGATGCCATCATTTCTTCCCAGGTTGCTTTTTGACCAGTATAGGCAGCCGTTCGCGCCATAATAGCAGTAAGAGTTGAGATTGCTGTTTGTTCAGCTTCCTGTACAGGCTTATTTGTTCTGATAGCTGTAACAAGATGAATATGTTCCTGTACATAGGGTGAAACTTTTACAACATTTGTTGATTTACCATTTTTATCTTTTGGATATTCATATTTCCATTTGACGGTTCCATCAGGATTATAAATTGTATTCTCACAATTTGTATAACCTTCGGTTCCCATAATAAATTCTCCCATTCCATTTGCACACCCATCAATTTGGCGTGAGAAACTATGAGAAAATAAACCTTCACCATAATGGAAATCGACACTAAAAAAATCGTATTGATCGCCGGTTAACCTTCGTTGTCTTCCACCAAATCCAACAGCACTTTCAGGTTGTTTTCCAACAAACCAGTTTATGATATCGATATTATGAACATGTGTATCAAGAATATGGTCTCCACACAACCAGCAGAAATTATTCCAGTTCCTGATCATATATTCCATATCGCTCCAGCCTTCTTCGCGGGTTCGGAACCATACATGGTTTTGCATCCAGAATGCCCGGGCTGAAGTAATTGTTCCAATAGCACCATTAGCAACTTGCTTGTAGGTTTCAACATAATCACGTTGGTGTCTTCGTTGGGTTCCGGTTATAATAGTCAATCCAAGAGCTTCTGCTTTTTTTGAACTTGCAATAATCGATCTTGCCCCAACCGGATCGACACAAGCAGGTTTTTCCATAAAAACATGTTTATTTGCTTGGATACATGCTTGCAGATGCTCGGGCCTGAATTTGGGCGGAGTTGCCAACAGGACAATATCAAGCTCAACCTCTAACAATTGTTTATATGCATCAAAACCGTTAAAACAATTTTCGTCAGGAATTTCTACTTTATACTGTTTAAGTTTTTTTCTACAATCCTGGACTTTATCGTCAAAAACGTCGGCCAGAGCAACAATTTCCAGGTTTGGACCAGCATCAATAAAATTTAATGCAGCACCGGTTCCTCTGTTTCCACAGCCAACCAAACCAGCACGTAGTTTTTTCCCATCGGGTGCTTTATCTAACAAAGGAGGTAAACCCAGCTCCGCTGATGTTTTTTGTTTTTTACAGGAACTTAGGGCTGAAACCCCTACTAATCCTGCAGCACCTACAATGGCAGTTTTTTCGAGAAATGATCTTCTTGAAAATTTTGAAGCCTTCATGATATTATATTTTTATTCTTGATTACCTGTATTTACATCATATTCACATACTACCCTGAATCCAACATGTTTACAATCGGAATACCACCAAATACTTTTTGGTATTTGTGGATCGGTTACTAACCATTCTTTTGTTGTTGTGTAGTCACGGTCGGCGACACGTAAATTTCTTGCGCTATTCATAAACGAACCTCCCCTTATAACATGTTCTGTACCGGTTCTGGGTCCTCTGGGATTTTTTACTACACCAGCCGGATATTTTCCATAAACAATAGGATCGTAATAATCGAGGCAGAATTCAGCTACATTGCCTAACATGTTTTTCAAACCAAATGGATTGGCTTGTACAAACGATGGTTCCTGAGTACGATCTGGACTATTTTCAGTATAAACAACATACGAATTGATAATAGCTGTATCGGGGCCAAAAATTTTATTTATCAATCCATCACGTTCAAAGTTTTTTGGGTTCCCTTCAAAAAAGTATTCATTTTTGCTTCCACCCCTTGCTGCGTATTCCCATTCGGCTTCAGTAGGCAACCTGTATGTTTTTCCTGTTACCTGACTTAACCAACGGCAATAGGTCATAGCAGCATGGTGAGTCATTGTAATTGCAGGTCTTAAGCTTTTTCCCCAACCCTGGTCGGGTGCTCCCCATGGTGGAGTAGCTCCCGTAATTCCATCTACTTCCTCATTTATTTCTATGTTTGCTTCTTTTCTACCCTGAGAACTGGTTGCATTAAAGAATGCCAGGTATTCATCCCAGCTCACTTCAATTTCAGCCATAAAAAATCCATTAACTTCCACTTCACGTTGTGGTCCTTCGTCAGGTAACCGGTAAGGCTCTTTTTGGTTGCTTCCCAGAATAAATTTGCTTCCTGGAATTGCTTTCATATTAAATGATACACTGGTTCCGGGTATTTTATCGGTAAAATTTGCAAACTTTGTTACCGTTTCAGTTTCTGTAAATTTTTCTTTTTCAGAAAAATCAACTAATCCAAAATCAAGGTTATGTTGATGAGCCGATGGATCGTAATGGCCAACATCAATATGGCAGGTGATACAGGTTCTGTTTCTGGGATTCATTTCATAATTCAGATGAGCCTCGCTGCCTTCATTTGATAAAGTAGCCGGATATAGATTTGAATGGCATTTAATACATGAGGTTTCATAAACAAAATGAACAGCTTTATCAGGAGTTCTTTTTGCTTCCCAATCAATTTCTTCGGGATCTTTGGTTAAGTAACCATACACATCTTTAAATCCGTGTTTTGCTTTTGCCCATGAATATCCTGCAATCCCGTTTTCTTTTGGTGGTAAATGACATTCAGCACAATGGACTTTTACACCAGTACGGTTATTACTATGTGCAGAAAGTTTCCAGTTAATTTCTGCATGAGGATGTACATGGCACGACATGCAGTATTGATCAGAAGAGGTGTAAGTAACTACTTTGTTAAATGAGTAAAACACCAATGAAACAATTAGTGCAGCTAAAATAAAAATAACCGGGGGCTTTTTTAAAATTTTCAGTTTTCGAATCATTGCCTTTTTAATATTGCTTTACAATATTAATTGAATGGTATTAACGCTTTTCTTAACTGACAATTAAGGCTGTTGTTAACTACATATTAATTACTTCTTAATTGTAATTTTAAATGTTTAATCTATAAATAGTTATAATTTTCAATTTTTTTTGTATTTTTAAAGTCCCATGGTGTTAATTAGACTATTAATTTGCTGAAATTATTTGTTTTGGAAAAACAGGAATTATGAGAAGGAAACATATAAGATGGTCTTTTAAATCAATTCTTTTAATTGTTTTAATATTTCTTTGGAATAACCTTTATTCTCAAAATTTTAGTGATCTCACATTTTTAATTGCTGATTTATCGGAAAGGCCAATTACCGAGCAGGTAATTCGAAATGAACTTCGGGCACAATGGACAGGTTTATATTTGCAAATAGAATTTAATCGGGAAGATGAAAATCTTATCCTTATTTCAGAGGGGAATCAATTCACATTTGAACAATATTCGGTATTTATAAAAAGTTTTCTTGAATCAAATAATCAGCGTTTACTGCCCATATTTATTAATTATACTGGTCCTGTCCGGGTATTAAATGAGGCAATTGTTAATTATGGTTTATCTGAGCATATTTATTATTTACCTCCGGGAGAGCGTTGGCCTGAGGTAAGTGAGATTCAAAAAAATAATAAAAACCTGCTCATTTTTACATTTCAGAAACCAAATCCCGGGAATTCATTTTTTCATTATGCCTGGGATTATATAGCAGAATACCCTCATTCTGGAATAGAAGATCCACTTTTTGACGGTCACTATATTAACGGCGATATTACCAATGAGCTTTTACTTATTCGTGATTTTGAAATACCAACTTCGCTTAATGATCAAACCAGTCTGATACTGGATCTAAACCAGAATCAATATTATATCAATCACCTTTTAAATCGATGGAAAAATACTGGTAAACAGCCTAATTTTATATTTACCGGACGAAGTAGTAGATTTCTTTCACCTTTGGTCCCATGGCTAAATACCTATAAAAGTGTTAAGGGTGTAGTTAGGATGAACGATAAACCCATGGAGAAGATTTTTTGGAAACATTCAAATAAATGTATTACAAACGGGTATTTTAGTTTTCCTTATTCCGAGGGTGAAGAATTAAACCTTACCCCCTTTTGTCCGGGTTTTACCTTTGATCCGCAAACTTCAGTGGTTTCTGCTGAAAACCTGTTACTTTCAATTGCTTTTAATGCAAATCCTCTTTCACTTAATGAAGGATTAACTGCTTTTTTCCCTTTTGATAATAAATGGAATAATTATATGGATGAAAGGGAAATAATTAGGCCTGTTAATGCATCCATAACTTCTGATGTAAACAAGGGAGAAGTAGCGAAACTTCAGGATAACTCATTTATTGTTATAGGTAATCCTGATAAATATGGAATCAGTAATAACAGTTTTTCAGTTAGTGCCTGGTTTAAGTTGAACGATGTGGATATAATGCAAGAATATAGTATTCTTGGAACCCAGGAAGGTGTTTTTAGAAAAGGGCTTCACTTAGTTATTAGACGGGGAAGGCCATACTTTGGTTTTTACGGGAACGACCTCTTTGCCGATAAGGTTATTTCTTCCAATGAATGGATTCATATTGTTTATCGTTATAATTATTTTAATGGAGAACAGGCCATTTATGTAAACGGGCAGAATGTTGGTTATTCATTTAACCATGCATCTTTTATTGGTGATTCTGCTTTGGTAATCGGGCAATCAATTAATTCAAATAATTTTCTGAATGGGTATATCGACGACCTGTATATTTGGAACCGATCTATAGGCGAGGAGGAGGTTCAATTTCTTTTTAATTCTGATTATAGGCCAGTACTCGAAGAGAAAAAAGACATTCCTTTGCACTATTGGATTATTCCATTGATTTTGCTAATAATAGTAGCAGCAGTATGGATTATTATTCTTTATAAGAAAAAGAATACACGAAAACAACGGGCACCCCGAGCTATCAGGCAATCGGAAACAACAAATAAAAATGCTGTGTATTTATTTGGCGATTTTCAGGTATACGATTCAAAAGGTATAGAATTGTCTTCACGCTTCACTCCCAAAATAAAGGAATTATTTCTTCTGGTTTTATTGTTTACAATTAAAAATGGGAAAGGTATTAAAACCGAAAAAATGACATTGGTACTTTGGCCTGATTTTCTTCCTCAAAAAGCAGCTAATAACCGTAGCGTAACCATAAATAAACTGCGTAAAATAATTGAAGATGCAAAAGGATTAGCAGTTGTTTTTGATAATGGTTATTGGAGGATTGTTTTTGAAAAAGATTGTTATTGTGATTATTTGAAAGCAATATCAGTATTGGAAAAACAAGATTACCTTACTAAAGAGGATATGGAAGGATTTTTCAATTTGGTTAAAAAAGGGATTTTCCTAAATGAACTGGATTGGGATTGGTTGGATGAATTCCGTGGATATATAGTAAATGAAATTATTGATAATCTGACTTTGTTTGCTTCAAAACTGGATGAAAAAGAAGATTGCCATCTTTTAAAAGCAATTGCTGAACGAATCCTTATAATTGAAGATATGAATGAAAAGGCCTTACAAATTGTGATCATCCAGTTGCTTCAGAATAACAATATTAACCAGGCCAGGTTTCGGTTTTCACAGTTTACAAGTACCTATCAAAAAGCCTACGGCGAACCTTACAGACTTTCGTTTGATGAGTTTAAGGAAATGAAATTTTAAGGCTTGTCATTTCGACGACGAAGGAGGAGAAAACTTTTCCACAGACAGATTTCTCTCCGCCGGTTGGCGGATCGAAATGACATTTAATCTGAAATTTTTCTACTGCAACTTTCTTATCCAAACTTCAACATCTTTTACATCCTTCATTAACTCAACCAACTCATCGGTGTTTGTATTTCCAAAGTGGTAAGGATATAGAATTTTAGGTTTAAATGCCTTTGCACTTTCAGCTACCATTTCCGGAGTCATAGTATAGGGGAGGTTCATTGGCAGAAATGCAATTTCAATGTTTTTTAATTCAGCCATTTCGGGCACATTTTCAGTATCACCTGCTATATAAACTTTTTTATCGCCACATGTAATCACATAACCATTGCCAACTCCTTTTGGGTGGAAAGCCTTTTCGATGTTGTATGCCGGCACAGCTTCAATTTTTAATCCCTGAATTGTAGCTGATTCACCATTTGCCATTACTTTGCCTGATTCATATTGACTGGTACAGGTTTTTGTTAATACCACATTGGTTGTTGATTTCGAAATTAACTCAATTGCATTTAAATCAAGGTGGTCGCCATGTTCGTGAGTAACCAGAATCAGGTCGGCTTTTGGCAAGGTCGAATAATCAGCATAGCGCCCAACCGGGTTGATGTGGATTACCTTTCCGTCAAATTCCATCATTAAGGTGCCATGTTCGATAAAGGTTATAGCAAGTTCTCCTTTTGATGTATCGAAAATATCTTTTTCAAATTCTGCGGCTGTGCTGTTAAAACAAACCAGTGTTAAAATTACTATTAGTTGTAAAGCAATAATTTTTTTCATAATCGATAGTTTAAGTGTTTTTACAAATTTAGTGAAAGATAATTGAATCCATAAAATCAATTTGTCAAATAGAAGTGCGAATGTTACTAACATGTTACGCGGACAGGAATAATGGAACAATGTAATAGCGAGTTTAATGAAAATTCAATTTTCCAACATTCCAATTTTATTCCATTATTTTTCATTTGGAGTTGCCGGGAATCAGGTTTTTACATATTTTTGCAGTCCGAAAATAAAAATATGGTCCCATAGTTCAACGGATAGAATAGTAGTTTCCTAAACTATAGATCCAAGTTCGATTCTTGGTGGGATCACTTTTAGTCCGCTTAACAGATTGATGTTGAGCGGACTTTGTATTTATTGGGGAAAGAATAGGGAAAGAATATGGGTAAAAGAAATATTTTCTCTTCTTATTATTCAGGAAGAGGAAAAAGATGATTTGATTTTTACTGACAATACCAGATTTATTTATTCGTAATCTCTTTCAGATATATTCCTGTATTACTCATGATGAAAATCTGATATCATTCGTTACACAAAATCCTAATCGATGTTTGTCCTTTCATGATAGAAGTTGATTTTATACCTTCAAAATATAATTTATAGTAAAATGGCTCCAAGTATAACAAAGTTGAATTTCTTAATTAAAAAATATAACCATGAATGATTTAGAATACCAAAAGTATGAATTAATAAAGGGGCATATCCTTGACCCTGAGAATTCACCGCTGCCAGTACAACAACAGCCCTTACTTGATAGGATTATCTCAGCTTCTAAACTCTTTGATAAAAATCCTTATCATAAAAACGTCGTGCTTATACATCATAGTAAATACCCGGAAATTTCCAGGTCACAGGCATACGTTGACATTAGGCTTGCAAAAAAGTTGTACAACTCTGTTCACGAATTTGATTTTGATTTCTGGAGGTCATGGCAAATAAACGATATTGTAAACAGTATTGAACGCTGCCGGGAATTAAAAACAACTGAAGCATTTAATACACTTGCAAAACTTCATACTATCCTTTTTAAAGTAATTGGTAAAAGGCCTGATGTTTTTTCGGATCCTAAAAGGCATGAGAAACATAACTTCTATTTTCTTATTCAAACCTGCAAACGAATAATCAAAATCAATATCGATGACCTTGGTGAAATTCCTGCTGCTACTAATCATGAAATAAATAGGTTTCTATTTGCAGGGAATGAATTGACAGATGAAGAAGCAGATGAAATTTTCAATTCGTGATAAATAACCTTGTAAGGGATAATAAACCTCTGGTTATATTACCCTTAATCAAGCAAAATCCGAAGTAGAGATTGAGGGTAAGGAGAATCGGGAAATTCTATAAAATAGGTTTGAAGAAATCAGGCCATCCAAAATATGCCCTTTCATTGTCTTCAATAACAGGTAGGGCTTTAGGGTTTTGTTGTTAAATGGTTATGCTCAAAGTATAGAGGACATTAACTAAACACCGGACGACTTTTTCAATACCAGGAATTTTATATTTATATGGGCATCCGGGCAGGCTTTTCATTCTATCTTTTATACTAAAAGGATGCCATTGCAATCCTTGATGCAAACCAAATCATTTCATGTTTTTGTGAATGAATAACGATTGCCTACCTGGGTACAGGAAGGTAATCTTTCTTATGGTGCCAACACATCAGGATTCTCTTGCTCCTGGGCCGTTCACAGATTTCATTTCATTCCATCCACGTTCACTGCCATTCACCGTTCACCCTGATAAGTTGGCTGTCAGGACTGCTTGTTCACTATGTTCACATCGTTCAACCTACTCCTTTCGCCTAAGTTCATCTTTGCACCATTCATCCCTTCCTTTGGCTTCTTCTTCAGCCTCCCACCTTTCAGTTCCTGATATATAGGCTTCCCGGTAGGCTGTATCAATGAAATGTCATTGAGGTTCTTGTCAGTGATCCCTTGGGATATGGGATAAGCATTCATCAGGTTAGGCG
>JABMQB010000479.1 GCA_013203525.1 Mariniphaga sp. | reverse complement strand
TTTTGATGAAATTGAAGAAAAACCTTTACAATTAGAAAACTGGATGGTTAAAACCAGCTTTATTAATTAACAAGTAAAATTCGCTCACTGAATATCAGAGGACCTTAAAAAAAAGTCATGAAAACAGAAAATACAAAAGCTCAAATGAGAAAGGGAGTCCTTGAATATTGTATCTTACTTGTAATGAGAGAAGAACCACAATATGCAATCAATATCATAAATGTCTTAAAAGAATCAAAAATGATTATTGTTGAAGGAACCTTGTATCCTTTACTTACCCGTCTTAAAAACGATGGATTACTAACTTACAAATGGGAAGAATCAACCCAGGGACCACCCAGAAAATATTACGAACTTACTGAAAAAGGTAAAAAATTCCGTGACGAATTAGAAGTTTCCTGGAATGAATTGGTAGAATCGGTTGGAATAATTCATAAATTAAGTGCATAATAAAAAAGAAATATCTTAAATTCAAAAAAAATGAAAAAGACATACACTATAAATATAAGCGGATCGGTTTTTCACATTGAGGACGATGCATATACTGAACTAAACCAATACCTGACAAGATTAAAACAACATTTTGGAAACAACGAAGAAGGACAAGAAATTTATTCTGATATCGAAGCAAGGATTGCTGAAATTTTCAACAACCGGAAAACTGCCGAAGAGGAAGTAATTACATTGAAGTGGGTTCACGAAGTTATTGAAACCATGGGCATTCCTGAAGAAATTGAAGCCGAAGAAGAAAACGGCCAATCGTTTTCACGAAAAAATAAAAAAAGGCTTTACCGCGATCCTGACCATAAAGTTATAGGTGGAGTTTGTGGTGGTTTGGCTGCCTACTTTAATATGGATCCAGTTATTATGAGATTAATATTTGTCTTCTTGTTTTTGGTTAACGGGCTCGGGCTGCTAATATATATTATCCTGTGGATTGCGGTTCCGGAGGCTAAAAACACTGCACAACGACTTGAAATGAGGGGCGAAGCAGTTACTGTTGACAACATAGAAAAATGGATTAAAAAGGAATATCAGGATATTGAATCAAGGGTTAAGAAAATGAACTGGGGGAAAAAGAAAAAAAATTCAGAAACTGAGAAATAATACTTCAAATCTCAATCAGAAAAATAAAATATTCTTATTAAAGGATTCTCTTGAATAAAAAAGAGAGTCCTTTTTTTATATAGAACAGACTGTTAAAATCGCTTTTAATAATTCTGAATTGCAACAACATAATCACTTATTTTATTCGATAAATTTATATTTAACACAAAAAAATGATTTATTTGTACTATTGTATAATTAGGTAAATCTGGCAATTCGTGGCGAAAAAAGGAGAAATACAATATGCACGGTTATTAAAATATCTTTTAATAGCCTTTCTGTTTTTCGAACCATTATTAACATTATCGGTAACTCCTGAAATTAACTTCGATTTCTTTTCACAGGAAGACGGATTACCAAATAACCATATCCAATGCATATATCAGGATAAAAAAGGATGGATGTGGTTTGGAACAAACCAGGGTTTAAGCAGGTTTGATGGATACAAATTTGACAACTTTTTAATTGATCCTGACGATTCAACAAGTTTAAATGGAAACCTGGTTCGGGCTATATTTGAAGATAGTAAAGGCCAGCTTTGGATTGGAACCGAGTATGGTGGATTAAATCTTTTCAATAGGGAAAAAGAATGTTTCGATCATCCTTACATTAACCACCCGGAGTTTAAATTCAGGGAAATTTCGATTAATACTATAGAAGAGGATATTTCGGGAAAATTATGGTTGGGAACAGATGATAACATATTGGTTATTGACACATTAGGCAACCTAAAACCTATTATTCCTAAATTGAAAAATACGCTTAACGGTTATTTGGGTAATTATGTAAGAAATTTAAAATTTGATAAAAACGGATTACTTTGGATTGGAACTAATAATGGCCTTTTTATTTATAATCAGGATGAGAACGAGTTAGAAACATTTCCTCTTCCCTTTACCGAAAATCAGAATAAAGAAATATGGGAAATCTTTTTAGATAATGATGGTTCGATCTGGATTGGCACATATTCAAAAGGCATTTTTATTATCGATTCTGAAACAAAAAAAATTAATAGCCTGAATCTTGAACCTTACCATGAAAGAACAGAAACTGTAAGGACAATTTCGAGGGGTATTTTTGGAGAATACTGGATAGGTACCAGG
>JABMQB010000478.1 GCA_013203525.1 Mariniphaga sp. | reverse complement strand
TTTTGCAACCTGATCAATTCCAACCTCCTCTGCTTCATTTATAGTAACATCATTTAAAACAGGTTTGTCGCGTACTGCAAACCAAACATTTGGATGGTTAATGGTTTCAAGGAAAAGTTTATCAAGAACAATTTCGCCACAATTATCGCCCAAATAAAAAATAGTTTTTGCCTTGCTTATCTTGGATTTAAGCTGTTTTGAATCATCAATAGCAAATTTACTTGTCAGAACATTTTTAATGGTTTCATCTACATCGAAATGGTTCCCGGGGCCAAAGTCTATTATATTTCCTGCAATTGCCAGGCGCAAGGCTGTATCAAACGGGTCGGATGAAGAATTTACCAGTTGTTGAAACTCTTTGTATCGGTTTAACAGTTCGTTATTACTCTTTTCTTTTTCATGTTTATATGGATCGGTTATTTTTGAATAGCTTTTTAACTTTTCCAGTATATTCCGTGTAATTTCGGGGGAATAACTATTTTTTAGGTCAATATTTAATATCTCAGTTTCCAATTCACCAAGCAATTGTTCTTTTTCTTTCGGTTTTATTCCGAATTTTTCCATTCGTTTGGGTAACGAATCCATCTGGCATTTTAATCATTCAGTCTGCATAATACAAAAGTAAAAGATAATGAAATCAGGAAATTATAAATTTATTTCAATAGAAACTTAATAATCTGCAAGGCCCATTTTTTATACGGAGGATACCGAAGAGGCAGGTCAAATGCGGTAGTGGTTTTTAACACCGACCGTTTATGTGAAAATGCTTCGAACGTGTATTTGCCATGGTAACCCGATCCCATACCACTATTCCCTATTCCCCCAAAAGGCAGTTTATGATTTACAAAATGCATAACCGAATCGTTAATACAAACATCGCCAGAAGAAACCTGGCCAAGAAATTGTTTTTGTTTTTTCTTGTCAGATGAATATAAATAGGAAACCAATGGTTTTTCTTTTTTATTTATCAATCCAATTGCTTTATTAAAATCGGAATAAGTTACCACAGGTAAAACAGGCCCAAAAATCTCATCCTGCATAACCGGAGAATCAGTCGAAACATTAACTAAAACAGTGGGAGAAATATATTTATCGTCTGCATTAATCATTCCTCCAAAATATACTGTTCCTGAATCAATATATCCTTTTATCCTTTGAACCGAAGCATTGTTTACAATTCGCATATAATTACTGCTTTTTTCAGGATCTTCAGTAAAAAACAAATTGATATTCTTTTTAACTTCCTCTAAAAATTTATCCTTTATATTTTCATGAATTAAAAGATAATCGATAGCTACGCATGATTGCCCCACATTGTAGAATTTTCCCCAAGCTACACGCTTGGCAGCAATTTTCAGGTTGCAATTTTCATCGACAAGTGCCGGATTTTTTCCACCTAACTCAAGTATTACCGGAGTAAGATTTTTAGATGCAGCTTCCATAACAATTCTTCCAACCCGTGGGCTACCGGTAAAAAATATCATATCCCACTTTTCGTGCAACAACTTTTTATTGACCTCAACATCGCCTTCAATTACATGGACAAATTCTTCAGAAAATGTTTTATTAATAATTTTTGCAAGAACTTTTGATGTTTCCGGGCTTTGTTCTGATGGTTTTAAAATGGCCGTATTACCGGCAGATATTGCACCAACCAGGGGAATTAAACTTAACTGTAAAGGAAAATTAAATGCCCCGATTATTAGTACTCTTCCAAAAGGAATATTTTGCACGCGGCTTGAGGAAGGAAAACAAATCAATGGAGTAAAAATCCTTTTCCCCTTAGTCCATATATGTAGTTTTCTGATGTGAAGGCTAACTTCATTATAAAATAATCCAAGTTCTGAAGAATAAACCTCGGCTTCCGATTTCCTCAAATCTTTCCATAATGCTTCGTAAACCACTTGTTCATTTTCTATAAGGGCTTGTTTTAATTTTTTTAACTGGTTTATTCGAAATCGGATGTCTCTGGTAATGTGGGTTTGAAAAAAGATATCTTGTTTTTCAAGAATAACAGAAATAGACTCGGGCATGCGAATTGATTTTTTCGAAATTTACTTAATCGAAATTAAATATAAACCGATGCCCTTATTTTTTTTATGCAAGCTTGTTTAAAATGGTTTTTAAACTTTTTTCGATTGATGAATAGGGAAGGATATCTTTGGCTACATAGATGAACATGACAGCAAGATTTTTATTTTTTAAATTGGCATAAAAATTTGCTTTATTCAAACGATATGCCTCTCTCATTCTTCGTTTCAGAAGGTTCCGGTCGACTGCCTTACGAAAGTTTTTCTTGCTAATACTAAATGCTGCTTTTGCCTGATACTTATCAGAGAATTCTGTTTCCAGATAAATTACTTTTAATGGATAAACCAGGCTGGTTTCCCCATTTTCAAAAAGATTGGCTATTAGCTTTTGTCCGGTTAGTCGTTCTTTTTTTGTAAATGTATTAGACAGTCTGTCCATTATTTGTTAAAAGTACACATAAGCCAGTGAAGTACAAAACACAAAAGCCAGCTGTAAAAGAGCTGGCTTTGATATTCAAAATATACAATTATTTTATTTATTATTATTTTTTATGAATTGTTCCAATGCCATTGTCATTGAAGGAGCTTTGGGTGTTGGTGCCTGGATGTCGAGTCTTAATCCTGCATCTTTAACAGCACTAGCTGTTGATGGGCCAAATGATGCAATTTTTGTGTCGTTTTGTTCAAACTCAGGAAAATTCTGAAGTAATGATTTAATTCCGGAAGGACTAAAGAAAACAAGAATATCATAGTTAACATCCTTAAGATCTGAAAGGTCGCTACTTATAGTACGATACAATATGGCTTTTGTAAATTTATAACCAGCCTTTTCGAGAAGATCAGGTATTTCCTCTTTATGGATATGTGATAATGGCACCAGGAAATTTTCATCCTTATGCTTTTTCATTACTTCAGTAAGATCTGAAACCTTCC
>JABMQB010000477.1 GCA_013203525.1 Mariniphaga sp. | reverse complement strand
GGCCAAACAAATAATCAGGAGGAATGAATATGGAAAATCTGACAAAGGAAAAAATTAAAAATGGGTTGGAGACATTTAACAGCAGGATGGACGGTAAATTGCTTACGCACCTCAATGCTTGTGTCCATTGTGGCTTATGTGCTGAAAGCTGCGTATATTACCAGGCTGATCCTCAGTTAAAATACATACCGGCTACTAAAGTCGACCTTGTTTCCTCTATTTATCGAAGATACAATACGTTTACCGGCAAATTTGCACCAGCCTTGGTAGGAGCAAGAAATCTTAATCAAAAAACCGTTGAGGAAATGGTTGATTTATTATTTGGAGCCTGCACTATGTGTGGAAGGTGTGTTTCTCATTGCTCTATCGGAGTGGATATCAGTTATATTGTTAGAAAGGGACGGGAAATGTTGGCCAATATGGGTTACGTACCCGAAACATTGCAATCAACTGTAAATTCTGCTATTGAGACCGGTAACAATATGGCTATCCCAACTGAGGAATTTGTTGAAACACTTAACTGGCTTGAGGAAGATTTACAATTTGAAGTAAATGATGATAATTCCCGGATACCTATGAATGAAATGGGCAAAGATATTCTTTACACATTGAATCCGAGAGAACCAAAATTTTTTCCTTTATCTATTTCTGCAATGGCCAAGGTGTTTTATGCAGCTAAAGAAAGCTGGACACTATCAACCAAAATGTATGATGTTACCAACTATGCATATTATTCCGGTAATCTTGGTGAAGCAGCTATAATAGCTCGTCGTTTGTATGATGAAATAGAAAATCTGGATGCAAAGACCTGTGTGTTGGCCGAATGTGGACATGGTTCCAGGGCATTTCGATGGGAAGGCCCAAATTATATTAAAAAGGTGTATCCGTTTGAAGTTTTAACTTCAGTTGAGTTGCTGGCAAAATATATAAGAGAAGGACGAATAAAAGTTGATCCTGAAATAATTCAGGATACTGTAACATTACATGATCCCTGTAATCTGGTAAGAAGCGGTGGAATATGGAAGGAACAACGTTATATTCTTGAAAAAACCGTGAAAAATTTTGTGGAAATGACACCCTGCAAATTGGATAATCTGTGTTGCGGCGGAGGGGGAGGACAACTGGCTATGAGTGAATACAATGAACGACGAATAAAAATTGGCAAACTAAAAGCCGAACAGATCAGGAATACAGGAGCCGGGATAGTTGCCACACCATGCCATAACTGTGTTGACCAACTTATCCAACTCAATGTAATTTTTAAATTAGGAGTGCAAATTAAAACATTGGCAGAGATTGTTGCTGATGCATTAATTCTTGAATAAAATCTAAAAATCAATAGTTTAAATTTAATATAAATACAATGAGTAAATTAATATACTTAGATAATTCAGCAACAACTTACCCAAAACCTGAAGAAGTTTATTTATTTATGGATGAGTTTTATCGTAAGCATGGTGTAAATCCGGGACGTTCGGGATTTGATGCCGCAATTGAAACTGAAGAGATTGTCCATTCAACGCGTGCCATGTTAACGGAGTTGTTCAATGGGGATGATCCCAACAGGCTTACCTTTAGTTATAATGCAAGTGATTCCCTAAACATGATTCTTCAGGGCCTGGCGGAAAAAGGGGACCATATTGTTACAACATTCCTGGAGCATAACTCAGTGCTGCGTCCATTGCATCACCTTGAACTCGATGGTATTGCTGAAGTAACGCATATACATTTTGATAAAAATGGATACGTGCATCCTGATGACATTAAAAAGGCAATAAAAAAGAATACCAAAATGGTGGTGGTGAACCACAGTTCCAATGTAATCGGTACTATTCAACCCTTGGAAGAAATCGGGAAGATTTGTAAAGAAACAGGAGTATATTTTATTGTGGATGCCAGCCAGAGTGCAGGAGCTGTCCCGGTCGATATGAAAAAAATGGGAATTGATGTGGTTTGTTTCACCGGCCATAAATGCCTGATGGGACCTACAGGAATTGGCGGGTCTTATGTAATGGATGATGTTCCGGTGCGCTACACCCGTTTTGGCGGAACCGGAGTCCGTTCGGCTGTTAAAACACATCTTGAGGAATTTCCTTACCGCCTGGAATGTGGAACCCTGAATATTATGGGAGTTGCCGGCCTTAATGCAGGCGTAAGATGGATTAATGAACAAGGAATCGAAAACCTGCACAAAAAGGAAATGAAACTTTGGGAAAAATTGAAAAATGGTTTGCAGGATATTGAAGGAGTTACAACCTATTGCGCTAATGGAACCGAAAATCAAAATCCCGTTATAAGTTTTAATGTTAAAGGATTTGAAGCCGGGGATGTGGGTACTATACTTGATGTGGATTATAATATTGCCTGCCGTACCGGTCTTCATTGTGCGCCCAAAGTGCACGAAGGCATTGGCACGATTGATGTTCATGGTAGCGTCCGGTTAAGTATAGGGCCGTTTAATATTGAAAATCATATTGACGAAGCAATTACAGCAGTAAAGGATGTTGCCGGGATAAAAAATTAATATTTACTTACCCGGATAAACCGGAAACCTGTCGGGTAAATAGGTAAGATCCCAATTTAGCACATAATCGGTCTAAATACCTTGATAAATAATTTATTTAATCAATCCCAATCCTTCCAAAGCTGATTCATTATCGGGTTTAATTAATAATGCTTTGTTAAAAAGAACTTTAGCTTCCCTGAATTTACTCAATCTTAAGCTTGACCATGCATACATAATACATGCATCATAATCAAACGGATAAAGATTTAATACTTTTTCAAAATATTTTTCTGCTGTAGCATAATCTTCATTTCCATAATAAATCAATCCTAACCTGTAATTTGCTAAAGTATTTTGATGATCAATTTCTAAAATTTTTAAATAATGGTTTTTTACAAGGTTCCAGTTGCCAAGTGCAGAAGCAGGATAAACATAACCGAAATGAGCTTCAATAGATAATGGTTTTAAACTAATTGCCCTTTCGTAAAAGGTAGTGGATTCGGTAAACAAACCTGATAAATATGTTAACCAGCCCAACCTGAGATTAATCTCATAAGAATCTTCGTTATAAACCTTTTTCAATACGTCAATTGCCTTTGTGTATTCGCCGTCGTATTCGTAAGTATAGCTTTTGGTAAAGGCCTCCTGTAAAGTTTTATTGTCCTGACTATAAACAATATTTGTAACAAATAATGCAGTTAAAATTACCAAACCGATTATTCTTGTTGTTTTTTTTAAAATTTCCATTTTATTCCTCCAATTATGCTTTGATTTTTATATGGTGTATAAACAGTTTTAAAATCCGTATTATCATTTTCTTCATCAAAATAATAGGT
>JABMQB010000476.1 GCA_013203525.1 Mariniphaga sp. | reverse complement strand
ATTCTATCTGCCATCTGGATATATAGATGTATGCCATGGTTTTAGCAGCCAGCTTCAAATTGTTAGTCAAAAACTCATAATGCTTACCAGTTTCAATGTCGATATAGCCAACTATACGCAGTTCATCAGGATATTTTTTCCTGCTTTCATAGCCGGTAATGATCCGTTGTGATCATAAAGGTAATGAAACATGATAGCCCCCTTCCGTTTCCGGAAAGTTACCCAGGGAAAATTCGATAGACACAGGTCAATCACCGTGGAGTCCAGGCTATAGAGTGGATTATTGAATTTGAACCGATGCTTTATTGTCATTGATTGACATTTCTCCAGCATTTTATAAAACAATCCTTCATATATCTTATAAGGACGGCTTTGCATGGCATCCGACAGGGTATATACTACGCTTGATCCCCTTCAATCCAATATAGTACCATTTTGAATAGTGAACTGATAATGATGTCTCAATATTACGTAAACTGTCTTTACCTCCGGCCGGGGCAAAAAGCAGGGTAATCAGATGCTGCCAACCGGTAAAATACTTGGTGTAATAGTTCCCGTTGTAATGAGTTTCCAGTTTCTCAAATTCATATCTTGGAAAAATGTTGAGCAGTCCCAACATAATTGCGTTAACTTTGGCCATGGTCTGGTTCTCCTCGATAAATCATCTAATTCAACAAGATAATTTATCAAGAATTTGAGGAGTTCCAGACCTATTCTTAAACTTTTACCGGACACTAGTGATTTCAATACAGTTTTAATTTAAATGGTTATATGGAGCACGTTTTAAATAATCGCAACTTAATTAGGCTTAATTATAATGTAAACCTTAAAATGATTTTAGAACATCAACAACATGTTTAATCTGGTCTTTAGTAATTCCAAGACCAGAAGGTATATAAAAACCGTTTCTTGCCATTTTTTCTGCGTTAGGATAGACTTCGTTCCTAAAGAAACCCATATCTTTAAAAATCGGTTGCTCATGCATACACCAAAAAAATGGGCGCGTACCAATACCGTTTTTATTGAGAAATTTCTGAGCTTTCTCTGAAATTTCTTCAGTCTCAGCCATAAGACCATATACCCAATAAATATTTTCTGCATACGGAGTACGTTGTTGAGGTAATTGAAACTTCGTAATATCTTTAAGGTATTTGTTATAAGTCGTTCCAATCCATCTCTTCTTCTCAATATGATTTTGTATGTTTTCGAGTTGGGCTAATCCAATAGCGGCTTGTAAATTTGTCATACGATAGTTCCACCCTAACTCCTTATGAATAAACCGCCTACAATTGATTTCGAAAGCAAGATTACGTAGTTTTCGACAACGATTAGCGAGGTCATGGTCGTACACCATTATCATACCACCCTCACCTGTTGTAATGTGTTTATTTGGATAAAAACTAAATATACTAATATCTCCAAAAGATCCGCAAAGCCTTCCGTTATAAGTTTGTCCATGCATTTCTGCTGCATCTTCAATAAGATATAAATTGTATTTCTTACATAACTCCAAAATAGGTTCCATATCTACGGGTAATCCGTATATATGAACTACTAAAATAGCTTTGGTTTTTGGCGTAATCTTAGCTTCTATTAAGGTAACATTCATATTCCATGTTATCGGATCGCTATCTATTAATATAGGTATTGCACCAGCTCTAATAATAGATTGAACTGGTGAAATAATAGTGAAAGTAGGTACTATAACTTCGTCGTTTGGTCCAATTTTAAGCGCCTTTACAGCAATGTCCAAAGCGCCAGATCCACTTGCTACCGCTATTCCTTCATTACAACCCAAGTACTCTGAAAATTTGTCCTCAAATTTTTTCACAAAATACCCTTCAGATGATATCCACCCAGTATCGATACATTCAATGAGATACTTTTTTTCATTCCCATTGAGGAGAGGTTCGTTTACTGGGATAAAACACTTATTCATTAATATCGTCCTTAAATATTATCTGATCTGAATTAATCCCAATAAATCTTGTTTTATCCTTTTCTCCAACATACGGTCCTTGTTTCACTTCAATTATTTCAGTTGGTTCCATCATTTCAAAGCCATGTCCACCGAATGCCAAAAGAATTACATCGCCTGACGCAAGAATCCTACTTTCTAAATACTTTTGCTCTTCAGAATAAAAATCAATTCTTATCCGTCCGCTTTTTATAAATAACACTTCTTTTGTATACCTTACCTGCCGAGAAACGGGGTTATGAACATGCGGCATTATCAAATGACCTTTGGGGTGGCTCATATAACCAATTTGCTGACTATAATCATTGGGAGTGAAAAACTCAATTCCCTTTTTTCGGAATGATTGACGAATTATAAGGGCAAGTTCCTCACCATTGTGTATTATATGTTCTATCATTGTATCGTGAACCTAAAATAAAAGATTAGATTAAAAACACACTGCCTATCTTTTAGCCAGTATTTTATCAAGATGGTTTAATGAATTAATAAATAATATTTTTTCATTCGATTGACCTAAGAGATATTTAATATTATAATCTTTTTCATTTAGCCTTCTAAATGTAAATAGTTGTATTAAAGAATAAATACTCCCATAACGATCAATTGCAAGTCTACATATAGAAAGTGAATTAATACCAAAAATAAAATTAAAACCGGAAGTATTAATAAGTTCACCGGGAACATTCGCGTTACATATAGAAACATTATAATTTCTCAAAAATGGAGAGAAACCCTTATAAGGGTGTGGTTTTATATAAATTTTATAACCCGCCTTTACTAATATATTTAGTATTTCTATCATTGTATTTTTATAGTTTATTATTGACGCCTCAGCCGTTGGTGTTTCAAATATTAAAACAGAATTTCCTGTAGATTGATTAGCAATATTATGAGAATATTTTTCTTTTATTTTAGAGGATACTTCATCGGTTTTATTTGATTTTATATTAGTGTTCTCAAATAAAAGTTTAATGGCTTTTTTTTCTGTTAATACTAGCTGTTTACCAACTAAATATTTGTAGATAGTTAATAGCATTTTATCTTTTACATGATAAAATTGTTTGGGCAGAGTCTTATTTGTATCATATTTGTCGTAATCAACAAAAATCACTGTATTATTTTTTGAAAGTGATAAAACAAAACTCATAGTTAAATAATCATATACATGGGCAAAAAAATAGATTTTATGATTTACGGAATTGATAAAATGCTTTTTAAATAATGAATTAATTCTTTTCTTTTCTTTTCTTAATAATTGGATATTATATAACCCAAATCTTTTCGGGTATGGTATAAAGACTAGGTTTTTTAGACGTAGGTCAAGTTCATTGAAATAATCATATATATTTTTGTTTTTAATAACATAAATCGAAAATTTAGTATTTTTTCTATTTTTTTCATATAAATCTAGAATATGGATCGTATCACCAGCTGCTTGGCTAAAAATAATTACTTCGTTATGAATTGAGCTAGTCATTGGATACGAATATATTATTCAGTATTTTTAAATAATTCCTTATATATTGAAAAATTTTCAAACCATCATTGGAGAAAATAACTTAATTAAAAAGAGCTGATATTTTTCACTTTTTTTATATTAGATTTAATCAAATAAAATGAAATAATTACAATAATGGTAAAAGAAAATATCTTTACTATGATAAATATAATCATACTATCTAAAAATAATTCCAATATATAAAAAGCTAATAATGATAAAACTACCATAAGAAACGGTCCAATAGAATACCTAAACTTATATATTTGTTCGCCAATTAAATATTTTGCGATCCAGTAAATTACAGTTAGGCTGAAAATATAACATGTCAGCGAGGAATATGCAGCGGCAATGTAACCAAAGCGTGGGATTAAAAGAATGTTCAAACCTAACTTTAGTAATCCCGTAAAAATTGTAGTTAAGGATATAACATATAACAATTTTTTTTTAAATATTATATAATCATGATAAATAGATTCATGGTAGGAAAAAAATGATGTGAATAGAATAATGGGAGTAATAATAATTGCCGCCTGAAAAGTGTTTGGAGCTAGCATGGAGGATATTTCTTTGCAAAAAAGTATTAGCATAGAAGTTAAAATACAATATACCGTTACAAGCAAGCAGGTCATAGTGTTGATTAAGGCATACCCTTCCTCCTTTATATAGTGCATAAACTTGGGAGTCCAAGCCGATTTGATACTAACTATAAATATACCTGATAATGAACCAATAGCATAGGCATACGAAAAAAGGCCGGTATCAGTTAAACCAAGATATTTATTGATTAATACCCTGTCAATTTGACCGAAAATAATCCCAGCAACCATAACCGGGAATAATGGTAGTGCTATCTGAAAAATGTATTTGATATATTTGATTGAAAAGTCTAATTCAATTAATCTAAGTAGCTCTACGAATGTAAATACAAAAAAGGGAATAATAAACAGTTCGCCTAACAATCTGCTATAGTAAGATTCAAAAGGCAATAAGTAAATCATCGTGATGCAACCCATAAAAAATACTATTCTGCGTACTATTTGAAATTTGGTATAGCTGGCACTACGCTCCATGGCGATATTCAAGTTCTGATAAACACGAACCAACGGCACAAAAAAAGACGTAAACATGGCGAGCATTAATAGATTTCTTGAAATACCAAATAAATTTTCAAGATACTCAAGAAAAAATAATCCAGAAAAAAACACGATCGTTTGAAAAAGAAAAAGAAATGAAAGGGCTGTAGAAAGAAATTTCCCAAAATCGGATTTATTTTCATAATAATACCGATTGATTGGTTGTCCTATACCCATACTATAAATAACTACAAAAACAGCATTTGCATACATAAACAGGCTTACAATTCCATAATCTTCAACTGATAGTATGCGGGTAAATATTGGCAATGTGATAATACTAAAGCCCTTTAAAAATATCTGGCCTACAGAATAAATTTTGGAATTATTGGCTAACTCAAGAATAATTCTTGGCATATTTGGATTGCTTACTTTTTGATTTGTCAAGAAAAACTATTCAATTATTTCTTTTTCTAAAAGATCAGCAATAATTCGATTACCTTTTAGGCTCAAGTGAATACCATCATTCAGTAAAATT
>JABMQB010000045.1 GCA_013203525.1 Mariniphaga sp. | reverse complement strand
GCCGTAAATTAATGAACGATTCTTTTGAATAAAATTGAGTAACAGACTATAACAAATTAAGATAGCTAAATCAAATAATTCGTAATTTCAATAAGGAAAAACCTTAATTTATTAATTTGTTTGATAAAATGCAGTTGTGCTCTGTTTTAATAATAGCTCAAATCAATTTGATCTTACATATTACAACACAAACAGCTAATTATCAGCAAGAAAAATCAAGAAAATAAGACTCATCAAAGTATAAAGACAAATAGAATTTTTAGTCAAATTCATGAATTATTATTACACGATTTCAGCAAGCCCTACTGTAGAAATAGGATAATTCCCTATTTATTTTGATGAATATTTGATTTAAATTCGAAGTACTAAACTTGAATTAATCACTTAGATAATTAAACCAAATGACTAACTGGTATGGCGTTCATATCCAACCAAGAACTGAGAAAAAGGTAAAATATTTCTTTGAAGAAAAAGGTATTGAGAATTATCTTCCACTCAGAAAAAGCCTGCGCCAGTGGAGCGATAGAAAAAAATGGGTAGAACTCCCCGTTATTTCAGGATATATATTTGTAAATATTAATGTGAAAAACCGCTCACAGGTTTTACAAACCGATTATGTAAGAGGTTTTGTAAGGTTCTCAGGCTCTGATGCAATTATCCCTATGGAGCAAATTAACATAATGAAGTACATGTTAGGACAGACAGGAATCGAAGTTAAGACCGATTTTAACAATTATATAAAAGGTGAACCTGTTAGAGTAATTGCAGGGCCACTTACAGGAATCAAAGGAAATCTTGTTTCGATAAAAAACCGTAAATCAATTATTTTTCTAGTAGAACATATTAATATAAATATTTTAGTTGAATTACCTCCTTTTCAAATTGAGAAGGTTAACAAATACAAATCAAGCAAAAACTGAATATATATTTGAATTCATTCAGTACTCTGACAATAAATAAAGATAATGCTCCAGCGTGTGACTGTATTGGCGGAGCCGTTTTTGTTTGTCTGAAAATTACAAATATCTTTCTATAAATTTTATCACAAATTTCTAATTATCCCCAAGTAAAACCACCTAAATCAGCATCCTATGCTTTCAACATTAATCACCTCAAAAACCAGGAAAAAACTATTGATTAAGTTTTTTGTCAATAGTAATGTAAATGGTTACTTACGCCGCTTAGCATCCGAATTCGGTGAATCAACAAATGCTATCAGGGTCGAACTAAACCGGTTTGAAAAAGCAGGACTGTTATCAGCAAGCCAAAAAGGAAACAAAATACTTTACCGGGCAAATACCAGCCACCCTTCTTATAACGATTTAAATGGATTTTTACATAAAATTATTGGAATTGCAAACCTGAAAAAAATTATAATTACAAAAATTGAAGGATTGGAATCAGCCTACCTAACGGGTAAAATTGCACAAGGGATTGATTCTCCATTATTCGACCTTATACTTGTTTGCAATAAACCGGACAAATTAAAAATCAACGAACTGGTTGAAAAATTCGAAAAAACTCAAGAAAGAAAAATAAAATATCTGATAGTTAAGGCAGATGAATTAAATGGTTATTTAAATGAATCAACAGCATTTAAAATCTGGGAAAAAGAAATCTAAGCTATGTAAAATTTTAATCCTTTGCGCATCTTTGCAACTTTGCGTATCTTCGCATAGCATAAAGTATTTTAAAGGAAATTATACAAAGAATAAATTTGAAATTATAAATATTTAATCATCATGCATTTAAAACCAATTGTACATTTTTTTAAACGTTTTTTATTCATTTTAATACCATTATCCACCCTCTTCTCATGTAGCACCCCATTGCAGGAACTTACTTATATGAATAATGTAGTAACCGACAGAAACTACGAAAAAGACAATTTCCCTGATATTTACCGCATCCGCCCAAACGACCAGCTGTTTATCCAGGTAATTAGCGATGATCCCTTGAATGTGGCATTTTTAAATCTTATATCACCAGAAAGAAGTAGTATTGGAGGCGGTAATATAGAATTGGTTACCTACCTGGTTGATGAAGATGGTAAAATTTCCTACCCACAATTGGGTGAAATAAAAGTTGGGGAGCTAAACGTCAGCGAAATAAGAGATATACTACAAACCAAGGTAGACAATTACCTCGAAAATGCTTC
>JABMQB010000475.1 GCA_013203525.1 Mariniphaga sp. | reverse complement strand
TTGGTTTCCACGTGTCGATTTTAGTAAACATCGGTGTCTTTGAATTATATAATTATTTAAAAAAAAGAAAAATAAATGGTTTTGTTCCAACGGTTGCACTGGGTGTTATTATTGTTTGGTTAACAATTGGTTTTATTGAAATGGTAGTGATAGAAATAGTTCCCATAATAAGAACAACTTATTTATATACTATTGACGCTCATCTGGGAATGGCAAGACTTGTTGTTTATGCAGTCGTTCTAATAACATTAGTGGCCGTTAATTATTATAATAAACTTTCTGCAGCAGGACAGTTTGCATCGTTTTTATTCTCAATTTATTTGGTGATACTATTTCAATTAGGTCTCAATAATCCCATAATGACTAGATTATTGACAATTATGGTACCAATCGTCGGGATTGCATTGTTTGAGATTGTGATGAAGCAACCAAGAGGATTTATTGTATTGATCATCATCTTTCTTTTTTTACATATAATTATTCAACCTGTTTCTGAAATGTACTTCCAAATGTTACCAAAATATAGGGACCCCTTCTCTGGCGTTCTTAATCTTCTTTATTAGGGAAGGAACTGAAATATTATATTGAGGTAGGTATGAAAGAATCCAACAAACATAACAAGAAGTATTTAGCTACAACAGCAATAGAAGACTTTTGGAATGTTAAAATGCCAATTCTGTTTCTAGGTGAGTGGTGTAAAAATTCAAATAGAAAATCATTTTGGGAGCAACTCAACTATACAGATGTCAAAAGTTCGTTAGACAAAAAAGAGCAAGTAGACGAAGCTCGACTTTATACACAAGATTTATTCAATAATGCGATCAAAACGTTAACGGAAAAATTTAATTGTTTACATAAGGAAAATTATTCTAAGAGATATTGGGAAATAGTACTTGGGCCATGGTTGAAGTGGTATATTAATACTGTATATACAAGATATGTAAATTTGAAGGATGTAATAAATAATTATGAGCCGTTTACAACCACTCTGTTATCTAAAGAAGAACACATTACACCAATAGACACTAGAAGTTTCAGAAATTTATCTCAAACCGACACGTATAATCTACAGATTTATTCTAGAATATTTGAAACATTAGGTATGAATTATCCCACTAAATCGCTAGAAAATGAAAATATCAATATTTATAAAGAAAATGGACATATTCGTTCTGGGCCATTCAGGTTCATAAAAGAAGCAGTTAGGGAGTTAGTTTATAAGCGTCAAAATAATGGATCAATATTCCTTGTTGACTCGTATTTTACGAATTCAGATATTCTCAAATTATTCATTATTACGACTGGCAAAGTTTATCCATTATTTAAAATAATGCCTCCAATATCACCAGTTAAATTATGTCAAGAAAAACGTGTACATTTAATAGCCATAGAACATGAACATAGCGAGTTTGAGATGGTATTTAACAGGTTGCTACCTTTTGACGTCCCTATTTGTTATATAGAAGGATATAAGATAATTAAACAATATATCAAGAGTAATAATCCACGAAAACCACGAGTAATATTCAGTTCAAATAGTTGGTACTTTCGGGAAAATATAAAGATTTGGGCAGCAAACTCAAAAGAATCGGGCACTGTACTTGTTGGGACACAACATGGAGGGAATTATGGGAGTGTTGTTTATCCACATGAGGCTAATTTTGAAACTGACATTACAGATAGATATTATACTTGGGGTTGGGAAAAGAAAAATTGCAACACGCATGTTATACCATTTTATTCGACAAAACTTTCAAGTAGAAGGAAATTAGGTGCACACAATTCAAAACAAGGCGTCCTTTTTGTAACAACGAAAATTTTCAGGTACCCTTTGTACATATACAGACACTCATATTCGCAGAAAATTTATTATTCTTGGCAGGAAATATTTATGAGTAAAATTGCTTTAACTATTAGACCATTTTTTAGAATTCGCTTGCATAAAGATGATAGTCTCAAAGAAATTCGTTTAAGATGGGCATCCTTCGCGCCTGAAGTGCAATTTGTGAATAGAGATAATCCGTTTTTTTCCAGTTTGGGAAAGAACCGTCTTTTTGTGTCGGATCACTTGTCAACCACTTTTGTTGAAGCTCTGAGTGCCAATAAACCTTCAATATTATTCTGGAATCCTGAGACTAGCGATTTGAATGAAGAAGCGATTCCTTACTATGAAATGTTGGAAAATGTTGGCATCCTACACAAAACGCCAGAAGAAGCAGCTGAAAAGGTAAATGCCGTTTACCCGGATGTTGAAGGATGGTGGAATAGACCTGAACTTCAATTAGCTGTAAATACTTTTTGTAATCGCTATGCTAGAACTATTCCTAAAGTACATAAATTTTGGGTTAAAGAGTTTAATAATTTATTGAATGAGTCTTCAAATCTTTGATTTATTTCATTCTACTAAAACTAGCCCTGTTAATATTGGCTGAATTCAACTAGTAAGTGCAACATTGTAAGATTCTCCAAAAAATACTTGATTAGGAGTTTTGAACCCAAGTCTTTTTCTTGGACGATTATTCAGTCTTTTCATGGTGTGGATTAACTTATTATCGTTATAGTACTAAAGTCCCTGTTTTTAGGAAAGCGTTGT
>JABMQB010000474.1 GCA_013203525.1 Mariniphaga sp. | reverse complement strand
CCCTATTAGTTATGAAGAAGATTTTGTTCAAGTGAGCGCTATAGGAGTGAGAGATCTTAGCCCATTAATCGGCTTATTAAGGTGGTTAGATACCGTGACACAGGAAGAGTTTGATGCTGATTTACCTAACTGGGGATTTTCACAATCGCCTGTTATTTATGAGAACCTGGTAATTATTGCTCCCCAGGGTAAGAAAGCTGGTGTTACTGCTTTTGACAAACTTACCGGGGAATTGGTGTGGAAAAGCAGGCCATTAACCGGGTATAACTTTCATGTGTCGCCTATCCTTGCCAGTTTCGGTGGTATCGAACAGGTAATTATGGTAAGCCCATATGATCGTAACGATTCTACAAAAATCAATGAAGTTGTCTCCTTTGATTTAAAATCGGGAAAAGAACTGTGGAATTACGATGGATTAAAATCGTTTGCAACAATTACACCAGCCACTGTTATCGATGATAAAAGGTTATTCCTGACTGACTGTTCTTATAACGATAATTATAAACCTGTTTCAATAATGCTGGAAATCATCCTTGAAGGAGAAGAATTCATTGTGAATGAGATTTTTGTTAATAAAGAGGCTGGTTGTAAGATGCATCCTGCGGTTGTTGTCGATGATCATTTATATTTTAATAATAATGGTAATCCAAACCAATTGGTTTGTATGACTATGGATGGTGAATTGGTTTGGGAAAAAGGCTCTTTTCAAAATTTTGAAATGGGATCGCTAATTTTGATAGACAATTTAATTATTGGTCAAAACGGTAAGAACGGAGATATTCACCTAATTGAACCTTCGCCTGAAGGTTATAAAGAATTAGGAAAAGCTTCATTTTTTGATTCTAAAAAGTCGCAGGCATGGGCACCTTTGGCTTTTAGTAAGGGGAAATTATTGGCACGTGATATGGAAAAATTGGTTTGTGTCGATTTTGGAGAATAGTTTCAAAAGGAATCTTAACTGTCGGTACAAATGGCTGTTATTATAATACTTTAGTTTTTGTAGTTTTAGCGATTTTACTATACGTATTCCTAAACTCAATATATCTTTCCCAATATTTCATAAATAGAACATCGAATGTGAGCATAATTTCTTCCATTTGTTTGGATGCGATAGACGTTTCTCTATTGATTTTCAGTCCCTTGACTAATGAATTTACCTCATTCCATTCGTGTAATAATTCTGTGTTTTTTACTAAATAAGAAAAGGATAATCCTTTATTAAATAAATCGCAAAGCTCTACTGCCCATTCATATTGTCTTTCTTTGGTTGATAAAAACTTTTCATAAAATATAGTTTCGCCATAAGGAATGTTATAAAGCACTTGAGGATTATCGGGTTTAAAATAGATTTTATTATGATTGTCTATTTGCTGTATCAGCTCATCAAACTTTATCCATGCTTTATAATCTGCGATTTTATTCTTTTTATTAGTAATATTCTTTTTTTCAATCTCTAACAAAAGGTTTATACTGTCTAGTTCAATTTGTTTTAAAAGTGAATTATATTGATCATTGGCTATTTTTAACTGAATAGAATACAATGAGCTATCCAATTTATATTGCTTGGTATAAATACTATCGTAAAGAATCATTTGATTCTTTGCAATTTTTTTTGTGCTTGTAATTGCAATAATTGCAATTAAAGCAGTAATTATTGCAGGAATTGTGCTAACTATTGCACTTTAAACTGTTGCCTTTTGATACCATTTTTGTTTCATTGTTATTGCATGAAAATTTTATAGTATTACTTCCACCAATTGTACCTTAACATGTAACTAAGCTAGGTCTGTATTTTATTCTAAAATCGATCAATGAATAATATAATTAAATTATTATAAATCTTCCAATTAACAATAGATTATTGTTGTTTTATAGAAGATTAGTAGTAAATATACGAACAATTATAAAAAGGTATAATTTTAAAAGCCTAAACTTTTTTACTTATAACCTGCCTATTCTACTAGCAAGCTTTTTTTTGTACATTTGCACCTTCAAAAATTATTGATTTTTTATGGGAATTCCGAGCAAATATAATCCTGCCGAAGTTGAGGACAAATGGTATAAATATTGGATGGATCGTGGTTTTTTTCACTCCGTACCCGATAATCGGGAATCGTATACAATAGTGATTCCACCACCCAATGTAACTGGTGTTTTGCACATGGGGCATATGCTGAATAATACGATTCAGGATATTTTGGTTCGAAGGGCAAGGATGACCGGGAAAAATGCCTGTTGGGTACCCGGGACCGACCACGCATCTATTGCTACCGAAGCAAAGGTGGTAAATAAATTGAAGGAAGAAGGAATAAATAAAACAGATATTTCACGTGATAAGTTTCTGGAGCATGCATGGGAATGGACCCATAAACATGGAGGAATTATTCTCGAACAACTTAAAAAACTAGGTGCTTCGTGCGACTGGGACCGTACCGCTTTTACAATGGATAAAGCCCGAAGTGAATCGGTAATAAAAGTTTTTATTGATCTTTTTAATAAGGGATTGGTTTACCGGGGTGTTCGCATGGTTAACTGGGATCCAAGTGCTAAAACTGCCCTTTCCGACGAAGAAGTTATTTATAAAGAAGTTCAGTCGAAATTATATTATTTAAGATATAAGATAGAAGCCCCCCTTAATCCCCCCAAAGGGGGGAAACAAGATCCCCTATATAAAACTGCCCGTAAATCGGAATATGAATTATTAAAAAAGAATGCTAAAAAATTACGTCGTTTCTCTACAGAAGCAGAAAGTGTATTATGGGAAATGGTTCGTGCTAATAGATTAGGGGATAAATTTAGAAGGCAACATATAATCGATGACATTATCGTAGATTTTGTTTGCCTTTCAAAACAGCTTGTGATAGAAGTTGATGGTGGTTATCACAACAAACCTGAAATTCAGGAATTGGATAACCTCAAAACAGAAATTCTGAATGAATTAGAATATAAAGTTATTCGATTCACTAATGAAAAGGTATTGTTAAACATTGACTCTGTTACCAAATCTATTCAGGATGCACTTCAAAGCTCCCCCCACGGGGGAGTTGAGGGGGCTGATGAGGATTTTGTAACCATTGCTACTACACGCCCCGAAACAATTTTGGGCGATACAGCAGTTTGTGTTAATCCTGTCGATGAACGATTTTCCCATTTGAAAGGGAAAAGAGTTTTAGTACCACTTATTAATCGCTCAGTTCCGATTATTGAAGATAATTACGTTGATATGGAATTCGGGACAGGTTGTCTTAAAATTACTCCTGCACATGATATCAATGATTATGAAATTGGGATGAGGCATAACCTTGAATCTGTCGATATTTTTAATGATGATGGAACTTTAAGCGAAAAAGCTCAGATTCATATTGGAGAAGACAGGTTTGCGGTTCGCGATAAGATTGTTTCAGAATTGGAAAAAGCCGGCAATCTTGTAAAAATTGAAGATTACACAAATAAGGTTGGTTTCTCTGAACGTACCGATGAAATTATTGAGCCCAAACTTTCGGCACAGTGGTTCCTGAAAATGGAAGATTTGGTAAAACCTGCCATCGAAAATGTATTAAACCTTAATATTCAATTCCACCCTGCAAAGTTTAAGAATATTTACAGGCATTGGATGGAAAATATTAAAGACTGGTGTATTAGCCGGCAATTGTGGTGGGGGCACCGTATTCCGGTTTATTACCTCCCCGATGGTGGTTTTGTT
>JABMQB010000473.1 GCA_013203525.1 Mariniphaga sp. | reverse complement strand
TCATCGTTATTAGTTAGCCTTTTTAACTCCTCCAGATTGATGTCAATTGTATCCAATATTTTTCCCTTGGCAGATTGATTATCTTCGGATTCATTATTCAAACTTTCAACTATTTTTTCAAAAAGGCTGGCTTCCGAGAATGGTTTGATAAGTACATCCAACATTCCAGCCTCAATGCATGATTCCAAATCTGTTTTATCGTTTGATGCAGTTATTGCAACAATTTTCATCCATGCCTTTTTTTCAAGGATAGCTTTTGTAGCGTCAACTCCATTTTTACCAGGCATATTCAAATCCATTAAAACCAAATCAAAATCCCTTTCAAGGGCAGAGGATACCACAGCATTTCCGTTATCAACTTCACAATAACGAACACCCCATTTTTCAAAAATGCCTTTTAAAAGGAACCGGTTAAACTCTTCGTCATCAGCCACCAGTACTGAGAGGTTTTTAAACGATTCAGGAATATTTAAGTTTAATGGTTCATGACCCTTAATTTTTCCCGGGTCTCCCACTTTATAGGGGATATCAACAAATAATTTAGTTCCCTGCCCAATTATACTTTCAACTGAAATAATACCTTCCTGTAATTCAACAAGCTTTTTTACAATTGATAATCCAAGCCCTGATCCTTTATATATTTTTTTTGAAGAATTTTCAGCCTGTACAAATTCATCAAAAATTATTTTCTGATCATCCTCCGAAATCCCAATTCCTGTATCTTCCAACATCATTTTGAGCAACAACTTACCACTCGTCTTTTTAACAGTATCAATCTTCAAAAGAATATATCCCGATTCTGTAAATTTTATACTATTACTAATCAGGTTCAGCAATATCTGTTTTAGCCGAAGGGGATCTCCAAGCAAAGCATCGGGCATTATATTTTTTACTTCATATTTTAATTCAAGGCCTTTTGCGCGAGCTTCTGAGCGTTGAATTGCAATAATCTCATCAAAAGTTTCGGAAGGTGAAAAATGTATGGAATCAAACTTTAATTTATTTGCCTGAATCTTTGAAAAATCGAGGGTGTCATTTACAATATTTTTTAGGTGCAAAGCCGATTTAGAAAGTACAATCATCTGCTCCCTGGTGCTTTTAGTCATTTCTTTCTGAAGAATTTGTTCCGACAAACCATATATTGCATTAATTGGTGTTCTTATTTCATGGCTAACATTTGCTGCAAATTGTTCTTTTGCTTTTGCAAAAGTTTCGGCTTCTGCTTTCGCCGATTTTAACATCCTCTCGTACCTTCTCGATTTTCTTAAATAACTATACAAAAGGAAAAGTACTAATAATAAAAGTACAACCGCCGTAATTGAAAAAGCCGCCAAACGCTTATAAGTTTCTGCAGCAAGCTGGTCAGCTTCCAGTGTTTTTTCAACCAATTTCTCAGACAAATTATTTTCAATACGAACAACTATACTATTTAAAATCTCACTTAACCTTAAATTTCTTTCAATATATTGTGATTCAAGAATATTAAATTGTTGCCCCTGTAGTTGAAATTCAGATTCAAGTCTTTCTATTTCTTTTCTGATCTCATCAGTTTCTAAATCCCTCTGAATATAAGTGGTATCAATTTCAGTTTTATCTGTTCCAAAAATACTTCTGAAAAAACCTTTTTTGGGCCTTTCGGTTTCAATTGTATCAATCTTTTGCTTTTCAGCAAGCTTTGAATAAATTTCGTTAAATGCGGGTTGTGCTCCTTTTGTTGATTCATATAATTGCAATATATCGTTCCAGTTTTCAAGTTTCTCATGCGCAATAGTAATTACCGAATCAACAAGTGGCCTGTCTTGTATTCCAAGTGGATTTAAACTATTCAGTTTTCGTAAATTACTATACACTGAATTTTTTAAAACCATAAATTGTTTATTCGTGGTTTGGGCATCATTGGAGAGAATATAAAGCCTCACATTGTTTTCAACCTCTGCTAAGCCTGCCTCAACATCTTTTATTACTAATAATCGGTTGTCAGGCAAAGCTGCCTGGTGGACAGAACCAACAATTTCGGAAAGGCTTTTATAAACCAAATACCCTGAAGCAATAACCGCCCCGGCAATAATAAGAGCCAGAAGCGTAATTTGTATTTCAATCCTGATTTTAGCCATTTCAAATGCTAAATTAAACTACTTGATTAAATTAACGAATTTTTCAAGATTGAATTATGCTTAGAAAATGAAAGACTCCATTTGAGTAATTGATTTAAATAAAAAAAGCCACCCAATTTTCATCGGATGGCCTTTTAACCATTTAACTGTTTGCTAGTTTTCTAATATTTCCGCAAATAAATATCTCCACTAACGGTTTTTAAATCAACATCAATATCGCCTCCGTTTAAAGAGAGTTCATGATTTGTGCCTACCCACGAAATTTCTTTTGGCAATTTATTATCGAATTTAACATCAGTGTAAACATCGCCGGTAACAGTCGACAAATCAATTTTTGCATTGTGTGCCTGCGGAATTGCATAATCGATATATCCACTTACTGTATTAATATCCATTTCGCCCTGGCAACCTTTTATCTCAATTTCACCTGAAATAGTATTCAATTCAAATTCAAGATTTTTGGGTACTTTCAAAGTATAAACCAGGTCGGTATTAAAATTGTAAAATTTCTTTTTGCCCGTTTTCTCTTTGATTCCCTCAAAATCAACCTCTTCAATTATTTCAATCTTCCCACTTTTTTTGTTTACTTCCAATGAATAATAATCGTTATAGGTATTATCATCAATATCGACTGTTACTTGCAACTCAATGGCATTTTTATTCCAGGCTTCGATTGAAATATTATCGGCAAAATCTAGTTCCATTTTCACACCCTGCCCGTTCACTTCAATACTTTTATTGATTACTTTTTGGGAATGTGCAAAAATTACTGCTCCAAAAATAATGGCTAAAACAAGTATATATTTTTTCATAGCTCTTTTCTATTTTTCTCTCAAATAAACGTTTCCTGTCACAGTGTTTAAAAGCACTTTCTGTCCTCCCCCATTTAAGGTAAAACTACTACCACTATTATGCTTTATCGCTCCCAAGCCTTTTGCTCGTTTATCTCCTTCATCTTCTTTTGAATCGTTTTCTAAATCAAGGTTATTATAAACATTTCCCATAAGATTGCTGATTTCAAAAGTTGCTTTGTCGCCTGATGGAACAGAAACATCAATCAAGCCACTAACTGAAGCCAACGATGTAGGTTCCTCCTGATTAATTTTGCTAAAAACAACTTCAACATTTCCACTAACGCTATTAACGGTAAATGGTCCTGTAGAATTGGTAAGTGTTATATTTGCACTCAAAGTTTTAATTTCGAGGCTTCCTTCATAAGAATCGATATCCAGGTCGCCATTAACAAATGGGCTACTGTAATCAAGGCTGACAGCTATTCCCTGTCGAATTGAAATTGTATATTCATAATCCTTAACTTGTTTGGTTACACCCGAAATGGTTACAACTCCATTTTCCTCTGTAACACTTACACCAATGTCCGTATTATCCTCAGCAGATCCTAACAATTGTAGTCCATCAGCTCTTTCAGGCCTTTCCATATCAAAATCCGATTCGATTAAAATGACCGGACCACTGGCATTTTTTATCGATATTTCACCGATCAAATTTTTTATCTCAACCCTGTTTTTAACTTTCGGTGTATATTCAAATTTCTTTCCCTGGCTCATGGCTACAAAAGGGAAAACAAATACTGCTATTAATATTGCTACTTTTTTCATCTCATTTAATTTTTTAATTTTTAATTATGTATCGGAAAAACGATTTTAGCCGGCTTTAAAAACCACTATCCCGAATTATATGATAGTTTTAATCATATCTTTTGCATATGTCCGAACATGTTGATCGGTATTTTCATTTTCTGAAATCAATTCAATTTCTTCCTTTGCTTCTTTAACTCCCGATTCTGTAAGAACCTGAATCAAAGAAATCTGTAATAATGGATTTTCCTGAACCGTTAATGAATTGATTAACTCAGACTTTATTGATTCATTCTGATCTATCATTTCAGATAATGCACCAATAGCAGCTAACCTAACATTAACATTCTTGTCACTATTCATGGTATAAACCAAAGCATCAATAAGTTTATGATCGGCCTGGCCTGAAGTTTTGATATTATAAACCGCTTCAATTTTTTGAGGTCCTGAATAATCACTAAGTCCTGCCAGTAATACATCCTGCCTAAGTTGATTCAGTTCAGCCTGTAATTGAGGATTACCCTGATTTCCTGAGCCTGCAAAAAATCCTCCGGCAAAAGTTCCAAAAACCATAATAATCATTGCCGCTACTTTTACCCATGCAGGGATAAGAAGTACCTTTTTCTGGCCTCCAAAAAACTCCCGGTCTGCAAGTTCCATAAACTCATCTTTCATCCCTTTAGGTGGCTCAATTTCAGAAAATGTATCGGTGAATTTCAGGAATGAATTTAATTCGGTGTAAAGTTCCCTGCATCCTTCGCATCCTTCCAAATGGCTAGCAATAATACCCGATGCTTTATCATCCAATTTTCCGTCGATATATTCCGGAAGATTTATTTTTATCTCTTCACACTTCATTTTATTCAATTATTATTTTTGTATAAATCTCTTTTAATTTCTTAATCGCCCTGAATGTTTTCACTTTCACGGCATTTTCAGTTGATGATGTTGATATTGCAATTTCTTTATATGAAAATCCCTGAAACCGGTTAAGTTCAATTAATTCGCGGTAAACCGGTGGAAGTTGTGACATTGCTTCCAGTAAAAATCCGTACGACTCTTTTGCCTCCATCTCCCTAATAGAATCCGAGTGGTCGAGATCTGCAATCTCAGGTTCTTCGTCTATTCCATAAAATTTCTTTGACTCATTAAAATAATCAACCAAAATATTACGTGCTATCCTGAACAACCAATAGGCAAAAACCTTGTCATCCTTCCAGCTATGACTGTATTTTAATACCTTCAGAAAAACATTTTGCGTAAGATCTCTGGCTACATCGGTATCTTTTGACATTCTTGCAAAATAACCATACAGCTTTTTATAATACCTGTCGTAAAGAACGCCGGCCGCTTTTTTATCGCCACTGGCCAGGTGTTTCATTAATATTTCATCGCTTAATTGGTCAGCCATTCAAATTTGAAATTTCAAAGTTTTTCATACTTTATTCATTCAACTATTAACAATACCTGCAAATTACACAATTGGTTACTCGGACCGGTAATTTTTTTTATTAAGTCAATCTGAGGAATGAAAAATATTCAATTAATAATTTAATATAATTATCAAATTCCTTCTAAAAAATTTTATTTATTGCTCTTGCTATTTATTTTAACCTTAAATTCTGTATATTACATATGTTTATTCAGAATAATATACGTAAGATTTTCAATTAACCTTAAAACACGTTTTATGAAAGTTATCACCCCAAAAAAATTACCTTCCTATTTTAAAAGTAATTTATTAAAAAAAGAAACTATAATTATTTTCTTTTGTTTGCTTGTAGCATCCTTTAGTCATAAGAATAATATAGCAAATGATATTGATTATACTTTAGAAACTGCAACAATCCAAAGTGGTTTAAATCCTAATATATTAAACGCAACTTATGTTGAAGTTTCCAATAGTGATAATAATATTTCCTTTCCAACTACTCAGGCGCATTCAATAGTTTTCCAAAATGTGCATGCAGCTAAACTTTCTTTAAGTTGGACACGTGGCAACGGAGGATATTGTGCCGTATTTATGACCAGTAGTGTAATCGGTTCTGCAGTTCCGGTTGATGACGTTTCATATACAGCTAATTCTATTTTCAAAGCGGGTGATCAAATAGGTTCATCAGGATGGTTTTGTATTTATAACGGAATTGGTACAACAGCTAATGTTAACGGAATAATGCCCAACTCAATATATAGATTAATGGTTTGTGAATACAACGAAAATTCGGGGTTTATAAGATATAATACTACTACCGCGACCGATAATCCGGCAAACCAGGAAACCAAGGACATAGTTATTAATGAAACAGATGCAGACACCCCCTCAACAGATATATTAGAATTTATTGAATTATATGATGGAGGAGTTGGAAATGTAAGCCTTGATAATCTTGCTATTATATTTTTTAATGGTTCAGATGATCAATCCTACAATATTAGCCCCCATGCAAATGGTATTGACCTGGATGGATATTCAACCGATGCAAACGGTTATTTTGTTTTGGGCAATTCGGGGGTTTCAGCTGCTAATTTAAATTTTAATAATAATAGCTTCCAGAATGGAGCGGATGCTGTTGCACTTTATTTAGGTAATGGTACTGATTTCCCGAATGACACACCCATTTCTTCCGTAAATTTAATCGATGCAGTTGTATATGATACAAACGATGCTGATAATACTGGATTGCTAGCATTACTAACAGGCGGCAGACAGTTGAATGAAGGCAGCCGTGGTGGCCAGGTAATCCACTCATTGCAACGTATACCCAATGGCAGTGGCGGGCACAGGAATACTTCATCCTATGTAGCAGAAATACCTACACCCGGGGCAGAAAATGTAGTTTTACCTGTTATTACTATTGAAGGGAATTCAACCGTGATTACCGATGGTGATATTTCTCCTGATGCGTCAGACCATACCACCTATACAAGTATTCCAGTATTTGGGATGTGGGTGACCAGGACATACACAATAAAAAATGGTGGGCTGGGAACTTTAAATATTACGGGTATTTCAATAACTGGTACAAACGCTGCTGATTTTAGTATTTTAACTAATCCTTCACCAACGATTGCACCTGCCAGCAGTTCCACTTTCACAGTTAAATTTGACGCTTCAGAGCAGGGGGCACGGACAGCTACCATAAATGTATTTAATAATAATGCAGGCAAAACACCATACAACTTCGATGTTTCAGGTATAGGGCTAATTCCTGAAATGGTTGTTTCAGGGCTTGGAAATGATATAACAAACGGCGATGTTACACCTGTTTCAACCGACGATACCGATTTTGGAGGTGTTGATTTAGCAATGGGTGATAAAACAAATACATATACAATCACAAATAACGGGCCTGTACCTTTACATGTATTATATATAACCACATTTGGACATACAAGCGATTTTACGGTTACCGCTGCACCTCCACCTTCTACGCCATTTGCTTCAGGAGGCGGTACTACAACATTCAATATTAATTTTAACCCAACAGCGTCTGGTTTACGGGAAGCGTATGTCCATATAAACAGCAATGATAGGGATGATAATCCTTATACTTTCAATATTCAGGGAACCGGGGGAAGTTATCCGGAGATAGAAGTTGCATATGTAGGGACAGAAATCGTTGACGGAGATGCTACTCCAAATGTTACCGACGGTACAGATTTTGGGCTTGACCATACAGGATATTCGCCATATTCGCCTAAGCATACATTTCAAATTACTAATCTGGGTTCAGTGATTCTTAACCTAACAGGTAGCCCAAGAGTAGCTCTTACAGGAACCAACTTTATATTAACCCAGGATGCACCCGCAACAATCGCTGTAGGCGCAACTGAAGAGTTTTCTGTATGTTTTGAAGCTTCAACGGTTGGCGTTATAACCGAAACACTTTCTATCGGCAACAACGATAATGGTGAAAACCCTTATGATTTTACAATTGCCGGTACTGGATACAGTGGCCCGTTAATGATTGTCCAGGGAGGAAGCCCCCAGTTAGATATTGAAAACGAGGATACAACTCCAGTGGCTGATGATTTTACGTTCTTTGGAAATGCACCAATTAATACAGGGGCAATCGACCGTACATTTAAAATTG
Source organism: Mariniphaga sp. (assembly GCA_013203525.1). Taxonomy (GTDB): domain Bacteria; phylum Bacteroidota; class Bacteroidia; order Bacteroidales; family Prolixibacteraceae; genus JABMQB01. Next base: position 14,042 of record JABMQB010000473.1, on the reverse strand, counting down.
AAAACTTTGGCGCCGATGTTCTTAACCTGAGCGGAAACCCAATTGTTGCTATCAGTGGCCCCGATGCAAGCCAGTTTACAGTTACAAGCCAACCTGCAGCTGCTATTGCAAGTGGTAATAATGATACCTATACTATTCAATTTGCACCAACGTCATCGGGCATAAAGAATGCAACAGTATCAATTAGCAACGACGACCCAAACCAGGATCCCTTTTCATATTCAATTCAAGGGATTGGAGTTTTTACTGTAAATGTAAATGTAACCGATGTGCTATGCTACGGAGGAAATGATGGAAGTATTATGGTTGAAGTTATTGACGGGACACCAAATTATACCTACACTTGGTCAACTGGGACTTTAGTAACAACAAGCTCAAATACCAATACCCTAAATGGGTTAACCGCAGACACATATACAGTTACTATAAAAGATGGTAATAACAGCGAAAAAACATTGAACATTGATGTTTCCGAACCTACCAACCTTATTGCAACTGTAGCCCGGAAAGTAGATGTCCTTTGTTTTGATGATAAGTATGGATTGATTTCAATTAACCCATCCGGCGGGACACCTCCTTATTCTGTAATGTGGTCGAATGGAAGAACAACTTTTGAAATAAGAAACTTGAAACCAGGATCTTATGAGGCAACAATTACAGATGGCCATGGTTGTATTGAAACAATAAGCGAAACAATCCAGGTAACAGATAATGTACCTCCTATAGCTATTTGCAGAGATACAATTTTGCAACTTGATGCTGCTGGTGTTGGCCATATTTCACCGTTAGATATACTTAGCGAAAGCACTGATAACTGCCAAATAGTGACGTACAGTATTGAAAATTCTTTTTTCTTTTGTGATGATTTAGGAATAAATGAAATTTTTGGAAGAGTACAAGATAGAAATGGGAATATATCAGAATGTACTTCTATAATAACAGTTGAAGATAATATTCCGCCCGAAGTAACGTGTAGCGACCAAACCATTTATCTTAATTCTTCCGGAGATGCAGTTGTTTTAACCGAAGATTTGATCTTATATCAATATGACAATTGCGGAATTCTTTCAATCGAACCAGAATCATTCAGTTATGGCTGCAATGATTTAAGTATTATTCAAGATAATCTATTGAATCCATGGATTAATGAATTCCATTATGATAACGCCGGTGCCGATGAAGGGGAATTTGTTGAAATCGCTGGAAAAGCAGGTACAAACCTCGATGGTTTTGAATTAATTCTTTACAATGGGAATAACAATTCTGTTTATGAAACAATAACACTGACAGGAATTATTCCGGATGAAACAGATGGATTAGGGGCAATATCTTTTAATATTTCCGGAATTCAAAATGGTCCAACTGATGGTATTGCGCTGGTTGCACCCGGTTTAACGGTACTTGAGTTTTTAAGCTACGAAGGCCAAATAACCGCCGTCGATGGGCCAGCTTCAGGGCTTACTTCTACCGATGTAAATGTGCGAGAATCTAGTGCCACTCCAATCGGTTCATCATTACAAAAAATGGAAAATTTAGTATGGGAAGAAACTCTAATTGCCTCGCCTGGATTTTTAAATCCCGGGCAAATATTACCTGTTATGAACGGAACGATGGTTGATATTACCATTACCGATGTAAACGGAAACGTTTCAATTTGTGAATCAAAAATTACAGTTGTTGATACAGTTAAGCCTGTTGCACTATGTAATGATTTAACCATTATTTTGGATGAAAATGGAGAAGTTGAAATTTCCGTAACAATGGTGGATGCTGGAAGTTGGGACAATTGCGGTATTGAAAGTATTGAAATAAACCGGGCAAATTTCTCATGCATCGATGTTGGATTAAATACAATAACACTTACTGTTACCGACCTCTCTGGAAATATTTCATCCTGTGAATCAATTATTACCATACTCGATACAATACCTCCAGTTGCCATTTGTACAGATATCACTCTTTTTATAAATGAAAACGGGACTGTAATTGTGACTCCCGAAATGATCAACAATGGGAGTTTTGATAATTGTGGTATTGCCGAATTATCTATTTTTCCGGAAGTATTCAATTGCAATAATAAGGGCGGAAATATTGTTACATTAACTGTAACTGACAATTCAGGAAATAAAACAACTTCCGATGCTTTAGTAATTATAAAAGACAAAATTCCACCCATTGCAATTTGCAACGATACTGTAATAGAATTAGATGAAAATGGAAGGGCAACCATCACATCCGATATGATTAACAACAACAGTACCGACAATTGTGGTATTGAATCGATGATACTAAGCCAAATGCAATTTAGCTGCGAAGATATTGGAGAAAACACAGTTACCCTTATCGTTACCGATGCAAGTGAAAACCAGGATGAATGCATCTCTATTGTTACAGTTGAAGATACTGTTCCGCCCCTTGCAATTTGTACCGATCTTACCCTTCAGCTTGATGAAAATGGGATGGCATCAATCACTCCTGGAATGGTCGATAATGGAAGTTTTGATAATTGCGGGATTGAATCGATTGTATTAAGCCAAATGCAATTTAGCTGCGAAGATATTGGCGAAAACACAGTTACCCTTACCGTTACCGATGGAAGCGGAAACCAGGATGAATGTATTTCTATAGTTACAGTTGAAGATACTGTTCCGCCCGTTGCTATTTGTACTGGCCTTACACTTCAGCTTGATGACAACGGAATGGCAGCCTTAACTCCAGGCATAGTTAATAATGGCAGTTTTGATAATTGCGCAATTGAATCGATGATACTAAGCCAAATGCAATTTAGCTGCGAAGATATCGGGGAAAACTTAGTTACCCTTACCGTTACCGTTACCGATGTAAGTGGTAACCAGGATGAATGTATTTCTATTGTTACAGTTGAAGATACTGTTCCGCCTGTTGCTATTTGTACCGGCCTTACACTTCAGCTTGATGAAAACGGAATGGCAGCTTTAACTCCGGACTTGGTTAACAACGGCAGTTTTGATAATTGCGGGATTGAATCGATGGTACTAAGCCAAATACAGTTTAGCTGCGAAGATATCGGGGAAAACTCAATTACCCTTATCGTTACCGATGCAAGCGGAAACCAGGATGAATGTATTTCTATTGTTACGGTTGAAGATACTGTTCCCCCTGTTGCTATTTGTACCGGCCTTACACTTCAGCTTGATGAAAACGGGATGGCAGCTTTAACACCAGTTATGGTTGATAACGGCAGTTTTGATAATTGCGGTATAGTATCAATGGAACTTAGCCAAATGCAATTTGGCTGCGAAGATATAGGCGAAAACACAGTTCCCCTTACCGTTACCAATGAAAGTGGGAACCAATCAGAGTGTGCAGCGGTTATTACAGTGGTCGATGACTTACCTCCTGAACTAGTACCGGTTGCCGAAATTGTTGTCGATGCTGAACCAGGTGGTTGTGGTTCTGAAATTATTTACCCTGATATAATTGCCAATGATAACTGTAGTGCTGAAATTGTACAAATTGAAGGCCTTGGTTCAGGTGCAATATTCCCCGTGGGGACAACCACTGAAACTTATGTTGCAACCGATCCTTCAGGGAATTCTGATACAATTTCGTTTGATATTACAGTTAATAGTATTAATGGTAATCCAACAATTTCCCTCATCTCCGATTACGAAATTGATGAAGATTCTGTACTAACAATTGTTTTGGAAGGGATTTCAGATGGAGACCAGTGTATTGTCCAGGAAATTCAAGTATCTGCATCAAGTTCTGACCCACAAGGAATTTCCAGCCTTTCTATTGATTATACTTCTGATGAATATAAAGGGACATTAACCCTAAGTTTTGAACACAATTGGAATGGTGAAAAAACAATTACTATTGAAGTAAAAGATAACAACGGTGGAGTAACTTCACAGACATTTAAAGTAAAAGTAAACCCGGTGAACGATGCCCCTGTTTTACTGGTTCCTATCCCCGATTTTGAAGTCAATGCTGCACATGTGCTTCAAATACCGGTCCCAAACCAACTTGGAAGCCTATTTGATGATCCTGATGGAGACATATTAACTTTAAGTGCAAGTTTTAACGGAAGCAGTATTTTACCTTCATTTATTAGTTTTAATAACGACACAATAACGATTTCTCCATTAATCCAGGATACAGGGCAAGTAGTGGTAATTATAACTGCTACCGACCCGTTTGGGGCTTCTGTTGCCGACACATTTACTGTTGATATGCTTGGTTATATAACTAATGCAAATTTAATCCAGGATGCCATCGAAGTTAAGCTATATCCAAATCCTACCGATGGGATATTAAAATTTGAAATCGACTACAATGGGCAACTTAATAATCCTGAAATTGAAATTTATTCAGTTAACGGGAAGATGATACTTCAAACCAAATATGATAATTCACCGATGGAAATAAACCTAAGCAAACATATTGATGGTGTATATTTATTAAGGTTCAAATCAAAAGAAATTAATATCGTACGCCAGTTTATTATACGGAGAGAGTAATTAAAAATTGAGTAGAATTATGAAGATCTGAAAACGGGTAAATTCATTCATTGAGTTTACCTGTTTTTTAATTCATTTCTGAAAGAAGTACGGACACACCTAAATCCAACATAAGATTTAGTGCTGTCCTGATATTCAAAACTTCGGGTAGCATTCTGGATAAAATAAGGGATATCTTTCCAGGAGCCACCCCGTAATACTTTTCTTTTTAAAACAGGAGGATCATCGGGCCGGGCATTATAACTAACATGTGGATTAAAATCACTAATAATGTCATATGCCGCTTCATAAAATGCATCTGAAGTCCATTCGGCAACATTACCGGCCATATCATAAAGCCCATATGCATTAGGATCAAAAGTTCCGGTCATCATGGTAGTTACATTGCTTGGGCTATCGGCTACATAGTTTCCCCGCAACGGTTTAAAGTTTGCCACAAAACATCCTTCCTGGTTTCTGGTATAATAACTCCCCCAAGGATAAAGTGCATTTTTGTATCCTCCTCTACTTGCATATTCCCATTCGGCCTCGGTTGGCAACCTAAAATCATGAGGTGGTGTTTCATTTAACCTCGACCGGAAACTAACAAATAAATTTGTCCTCCAGTTACAAAATGCTTCTGCTTGTTTCCACGAAATACCAACTACCGGATACTCATCAAAACCAACATGCGAAAAGTATTTCAGTGTTAAAGGTTCGTTATAGGAATATGTAAAATCTCTCACCCAAACCAGTGTATCGGGATATACTGGTACACTTTCGTGCATAAGGAATGAACTCCTGTTTTGTATAAGTTCCTCTGCCCCATCAATACCGATAATTGTACCATCATAACTCTGTGTCTCATAATTATATTTGCTTTGAGTACGTGCGGCCTGTTCATAATCTACCCAATAATAATCATAAATCAATTTTCGGGTGTCAATTTCTTTCAGGTAATTAAATTGTTCTTCTTCAGGAACAAATAATTCTTCGAGTTCGGCCTGATAATCCGGTTCATTCCAATCAACTCTTTCTTCCCAATTTATAACCGATTCTTCCAGAGGCACTCCTCGTTCATCTTCCGATATTAGAAAATCAGCATAAACGTTTCCGAGCAACCTCCTGGCTATAGAATCTCTGACCCAGTGTACAAACTGCCGGTATTCATTATTTGTAATTTCAGTATCATCCATCCAAAATGCTTCAACAGTAACAATTTTTGAAGCATTATGGTCATCAAGTTTTTCGCTATCGTTTGGCCCCAGTCTAAAAGTTCCCCGGGGAATATGAACCATGCCAAATGGCTCAGGCTCAAACCACTCTCCTCTCTTATCAGGCTGCTCGGGCAAATAAACTACATTGCTTCTCTGGCAAGAGAAAAACAAAATAAGAATGACTAATATGGCAATTGTCCGAAAACGCATTAATTCTGTTTACAATACAATACTAAAAACGCCAATGCTAATTATAAATTGTTCCCTAATAAAAAGGCCTTATGAGGAACAACATAAGGCCTTAAGTTTATATTTTATATTTTTAATACTCCCATAAGTCCTGTTCGAAATCAAAAATCACATTTTCAATTCGTTGAGATTCTAACATTGCTTCTTTTCCAACAAGATACTGAGAAATTGCTCTATTATTAAATGTATTTGATTCTCTTGTTATATAACTATTGAAATATCTTTTAACAAACATATCATCAAAAGTCATATTTTGGGCATCGTTATAAGGATTAAAAACATCATTTGTAGTTAACAAGTCCCGCGCCTCGGGATAATATACCCAAAACAACTGCGCACGTTGAACTTGTCCAGAAGGATCATCAGACCTTACAAATTCTCTAATAGGACAAATTCCAATAATCCGTACATTTAATGTCGAATTTTGTTTGTCAAAATACCACTCTTCTTTAATCATCAATTGTTTTACTTCCTCCACCCTTATTTCACCTTCAACAACCCTGTCTTCAAATTCTCCGGTTGCAAAATTCTGAACCCGTTCAGTAGTTGTTTCAGCTCCAAACTGAGTTTTAACTTCAGCCAATGTAATGGGAATTTTAAAATCATCATCAAATCGTGCATCATACGCGGTAATCACACCTGTTTCAATTCCATCCAACAATAAGTTTATAAGATTAACACGGCCTTCAATTTCAGTTGTTGGGTAATATAATGGCTGATTTATTTTTTCCCTCAAGTCTATTATCCTCCAGATGTATTTTGACCAGAAAACATCGGCCTCTCTCACTACAGGCAATTTCATTGGTTTCCGCTGGTAAACATCTTGCCGCTTGTATGCACCATTAACTATCTGTGCATTTCCTTTCACTGAAGCCATGCAAAGAAACATGGTAAAAATACTGAATATTACAATTAATTTTTTCATTGCTATTGTATTTTGAAAACTATTGGATCGAGGTCCCTTGTCGAACCATCATCACCCAATGCTTTAATGTTATCAATAAATATATAACTCCCAATCGCCAACCTTCCAAACTGATTTTTTTGCTCCTGTGTAAACCTATTTGAATTTGATTCAAAATTAGAAGTATATCCTTCAGCATTTTGAACTCCCAATACAAATTGAGTTACAGTATATTTAAAATCAAAATCAAAATCTTCCAGTACTGCAGCAACGCCATCTTCAACCTGAAGCCGAGCTCTTGTAATATCACCTCCAGAGATCCCTGCTATTTGGGCTACCGGGTCGGGAACCATTTTTACACGCCACTCAGTTGAACCCATAAACCGTTCTGCACCACCAACGGTTGCAAATAATGAAACAACCGTATTACGTCCCTGAATATCTTCATCATTAGGATTTACAAATAATGAATCATTCCTTTCAATAATCCTCCCATTGGTCATCTCGACACGAATATTTTCTTTTGGAACACTTCCAATACTTGCAGTAATTGGATTATCTACCCCAAGATAAAAAACATTCATTTTTGTAGCTGCAACTGTATAACTGGGTTCAGTCACCTGATACTCATGATCAAATTCATATTCCTGAAATATCCCTTCAGGTGTACGATATCTGATAACTCCGCTCCAATTAAAGGTTCCTGGTTCTGTAGCTGCCGCTCTGTAAATTCCCTTTCCACCTTCCATTTCCAGAAGCTGCCCATTTACATAAATTTCAGGGCTTTGTGCTGTATCCTCAGCTGCAAGAAATATTTGGGCTACAAATTCATCACCTTGAATAACCACTTTAGAATCGGCAATTACCTGTGCTGCCAAGCTATTAAATTTAAACGAACTTGCATCGATTTGCGAATAAAGGTAACTGATAACATGCGATTCTGCATTTTTAATATCAATCTGAATCTTTGTGAGCAGAACCAAAACAGCAATTAATGGTTTACTATCAAAATGCTGTACTTCCCATGATTTACGTTCCCCTCCCTCACGTGATTTTACACGTGGATCAGATGTATCTAACTCCTGTAATAATGTTTCCCTTAATTCTGAATCATTTTCATTTATCATCCCTATCAGGAATTCTTTATATCCAATAATATCATTCTTTAAATACTCTGCCATATTTCGGGTAATCATCATCTCTGAAGGAGAATTAAGGTCATCTTCCTTTTTTATCTTAATAGTATCGCCCGTAAGCTCATTAATAAATGAAGGATCATCGGGACGTAATTTTACACCATCGCCAATTAAAGCCCCTCCCGAAGAATAAACAAGTTCTTCTTTGAGGTTCCATATTTGTGAAATAAGACTATCGGTTTTTTCCTTGACTTCATCTGCCTTTGTTTTCCACTCCTGTACCCTTGTAGGATTTTCGGCATACTTTTGTTCAAATGAACCATACACCTGGCTGTTTTTCATGTCCACCGTTTTTATAGTGTGAGTCAGGCTGGCGTCAACCACCCTGAATGCTTCCAATACCTCGGCAGCCACGTTTAACGCTAACATGGCCGTGAGGACGATGTACATCATATTTATCATTTTTTGCCTCGGAGTTTCCGGGCAATTTCTAGCACCCATATTTGAATTTCTTAAGCGTTATTTTTTATAATTCATTGCACCCAACATTCCTCCGTAAATTGAATTGAGTGCTTCAAGGTGTTTATTTAGTTGTTCCGCATTTTCTTTATATTTCTTTAATTCATCGACAGATGAAGCCAAAACTTCGTTCATTGCCTGAATATCGAAACTAAACTTTTGCGATGCTTTAAACTGGTTATCTGTATCTTTCAGTTGTGATACATAATTGCTATTTAACGATTCAATATTCTTATTCAATTTTCCAAGGCTTGCAGAGTACTGTTTCGAATTCTGGCCAATATTTTGCAAATCGGATGTTAATGATTTCGATACGTCCTGATATGTATTTGCCATCAATTCGCCAGACTGAGTAATCTTGTTTGTAAAATCTTCACCGGTTTTATTCAATTTCGAAATAAAATTAACTCCTGAACTTGAAAGTTGTTCTGCCGTTTTCGAATAGGTAGAAACCAAACCATCCACAGAATTATTAATTGATTCGTTGGCCTGGTTATTTATTTCAGCCAGTTTTCCCATTGAATCTGAAGCAGATCCCAGATTTTTAACATATATGTCGGTTGCAAGAGTAGCGGTTGAAATATCACTAATACCACGTGCAGTATTACTTAAATCATTCAGTCCTTTGCTAACTTTTGAGATTAACTCTGGCGTAATATCCGAACTGCTTAATAACTCATTAAATTTTCCTGTTTTATTTGATTCTAATTCATCAAAATCCAAGACATCATAATCTTCCCTTAATTCGGGATGGACTTTACTCCAATCTGGAATTTCCTGACCAGGTTCAAATGCTGAAAGGAAAAAGATAAAAGCTTCGGTTAACAAACCAACAGCCAAAATATAACCTGAATATGGAAGATGTTCGAGTTTAAAAAGCGCCCCGATCATAACAATTGAAGCACCCCATCCATAAACATAACCCATGAAGGTTTTCCAGCGTTTTGTTCTAATTATTTCTCCAAAATTCATTGTAAAAATACTATTAAATAAGACTAAAATTCATCTCCGAACGATGTCCGCACACAACGAAATCCGATGTAAGATTTTGTAGTGTCTTGATATTCAAAGCTTCTTGCAGAAACCTGTAAAAAATAGCTGATGTCTTTCCAGGAACCACCCCTGATAACTTTACGTTTCATAACAGGTGGGTCGTCGGGAAGGGCATCATATTCAAAAGAGGGATTCAGGTCATTATAATATGTATAACCTGATTCATCATATGCATCGTTTGTCCATTCAGCAACATTTCCAGACATATCATATAAGCCAAAATCATTGGCATTATAACTACCAACTTTCATGGTAGCAATACCTCCATCCTCGACATAATTACCCCGTAGCGGTTTAAAGTTTGCAAAAAATACTCCTTCATCATCACGAGAATAATAGTTACCCCAAGGATACATTGAAAGCAGCCTTCCTCCTCTGGCGGCATATTCCCATTCAACTTCAGTAGGAAGACGATATTCCATTAAAGCAGGTTCTCCTCTTTCATTTAAATAATCTGTTTGAATTTTTGTCCTCCAATTGCAAAATGCTTTCGCTTGTTTCCAGGTAATTCCAACAACAGGATATTCGTCAAATCCTGGATGCCAAAAATAACGTGTTGCCCAGGGTTCATTGTACGAATATGTAAAATCCCTGATCCAAACTAATGTATCGGGATAAACATTTACACGGTCATTAAAAATAAATGAAGACCTGTTTTGAATCTGCTGTAGTTCCCCACTCAAATCAGTTATAGAACCATCATATTGCTGTGTTTCATAATTATATGAATTACCTCTTATTGCAGCTTGTTTATAATCGATCCACCAGTAGTCATAAAATAATTTCCGCGAATCAACTTCCCGTTTATTAAAAAAACGTTCATTTTCGGGAATAAAAAGATCTTCCAATGCCATAATTTGATCGGGGTCATCCCAATGAATACGTTCATCCCAATTAATGAGTGGCGGGTCGATGGGGTTTCCATCACGATCTTCAGTTATTAAATATTCAGGATATTGTTCACCCAGAAGTTCACGGGCTATTCTATCTCTTGTCCAATGAACAAACTGCCTGTATTCGTTATTTGTAATTTCTGTATCGTCCATCCAAAAGGCATCAACAGAAAATGTTTTTGCAGGGGTACTTAGCATTGCCGGATCTTCATCATTAGGTCCGATATTAACACTTCCCCTACGGACATTAACCATTCCAAACGGTGAGGGTTCTGTCCATCGGCCCCTATCTTGAACACCGACCAGTTCTCCGTTCCCAGAGTTATTACACCCTGTAAAACAAAAAGCACTAATAAATGCTAACCCAATCAAAAGAAATTTTTTCATAACAATGAATTAATTGGCTATATATCTTATAAAAATCTTATACTCTTATACTTTCGTGTCCTGTTTTTTTCAAGTTCAAATGAATACCCTACAAAAATCTCATGCGAACCGTAACCGTACCTTCCAATCGCCGAGGTTGTGATATCAAATGAATACCCAAATACCAGGCCATTAAACAATTCTGCTCCCATTAAAAGTGACACTGCATCCTGGTACCGATAATTCAATCCTCCCCAGAATCGTTCATTATAAACCACCGTAGCACTCAAGTCAATCTGCCAGCTTGCCATATCGGTTTTGAACAGAAAATACGGCCGCAATTCAAATAACGGATCAGGCAATTTAATATTGTACCCTCCAGACAAATGATAATGCCTTGTTAAATAGGTACTTGCCTCGCCATCAAACAAAATTGAAGCTTGGTTTAAATGCGTTACCGAAGCTCCAGCAAAATAGTTATTAGCCTTTAAATACAATCCGAACCCTATATCAAATGCCATTTGGCTTATTTCTCCTTGTGGAATTCCTGGATCAGAGTTTGGCTGAACATATATTCCTTCAAATTCCGGAACATACCAGTCGCCACTTATACTCTTGTTATAAAAACCTCCTGAAATTCCTATTCCCAGGGTGCCCATGTTCAATTGGCTTTTGTAAGAATAAATAAGGTTTACCCATGTATTCTTTTCAAAACCTAATTCGTCACTAACAACATTTAATCCTATCCCACTGGGTTGGCCAAAAACATCTACCGCTCCTTCAGCACAAAAAACCAAAGTTTTTGGCGCACCTTCAAATCCAACCCATTGATAACGATTAAGTATCAATCCATTAACAGCATTTTCGCTCCCGGCAAAACCTGGGTTTACCCCTAACTTATAAAAAGCATTATTAGTAAACTGCGGATCCTGCTGTCCAACAACTGCTAAATTAAATATAAATATAAAAAATAAAAAAGAAATGGACTTTTTCATACTTAACCTGCTGCGTTATTATCCGCTTTTATCATTGCTGGATAAAGAAATAAAAAAAAGCGGTTCCAAACAAACTGTAATTACTTTGATATGCAAAGAACGTATCTAAATTCTTATTATTTTGACATTAAATCAATTTTTCGGATAAACATGAGCCATTTCGGTGGTATTTCCTTATTTGCGGCCATTTTATAATCCGATTCTGTACAAGCTATAAATACTCTTTTATTATCAATTCCTTCCAACTGCATCCACCATCTGTTTGTTAAAGCATGATGATAGAATACCAATGGAGTATTCAATTCTTCCAATTCTACATTATATTCGATAAGTTCCGATTTATCATTCCCTGGATTTACATAACTTCTGATACTATATCCATCAAGAAAATACCAAATTATCTGTGCTGCCAGTTTTAACGTCTGGTTATCTTTATCCATTTTAGGATTAACTTCGAATAATCCAAAAACTCTTATGTTATTACTTATCCCGGCATATCGGGAAATCTGGCAGGCTTCTTCGCTATAAATACCATTTGGCGAACCATTGTAATACCCTGGTGCATCCTGATATCTGACCGAACTAATATCGAAGCTAAGAAAATGGCTATCACGTAAAATTGGTTCAATCTCAGAAATATCTTCCCTGAGCTGGCCTAACCGCATAGTACTTAACTGTTTCCGCCTTACAATATCAAATACATTTTGTGGTACAAAATAAGACTGATATCCAATAAAATTAATATTAAATATGTTAGGTGAATCTTTTAAAATCCTTGTAATATAATTTGATGAATTATAGGTTTCTCTTCCTTTTTTCAAATCAATTTGAGGATCTACAGTGCTCATCTGAAAAAACTTATTATACTTGAATGCTCTTGTAACTCCAAGTCCGATATCTTGCCCGCCACCTAAAATAATTGTTGTAATTTTTAAATCATTCAAATAATCAATTACATCGCTAATTGCAAAATACATGTCGCTTTTGCCTGCACCCTTTTTAAGGTTTCCAAGATCAATAATATTTAACTTTTGATTAATATTAAAAAGAGTATATAAAAAGTTCCTGATTTTATTCGGGGCAGCACTGGTTCCCTTATTAAAAGTATTTATTTCATCAGCAATACCAATTATAGCTATTTGAACTTTAGGAGTGTTTTCAATTGTTAATGCAGAAGTATTTTTTTCAATCAAATACCCCAATGAATTTTTATTTTTCAGGTAGTTTCCATCCTGAATTTCAAAAAAATTAATTGGTTTAAAATAATAACGGATATCCATCGGTTAAATTTAGCACAAAAATAAGGGCAAATATTCAAATATTTGCCCTTATTTATTTGAAGTTGTTAAACAATGATTGTTGAAAAGAATTAATTATCTCAATAAGTTTATAAGCAATAATTATGTATTATTCATAACCAACTTTCAACTTATATATTATTTTTTTCTTGCTTTTTTTGCCTTTGGAGCATTCTTTATTATTTCCATACATTCAGCCAGCTCCAGATTCTCTGGTACAGTTCCCTTAGAAATTTTATAATTTTTCTTTTTAAATGAAATATAAGGCCCCCATCTGCCTTGCAATACCTTCAATTCCGGTTCTTCATCAAACAATTTAATAATTGATTTCTGATCTTTCTCCCGTTTTAAGGCAATTAATTCAATTGCCCTTGAAATATTAACAGTAAATGGATCGTCCTCTTTAGTTAATGAAACAAATTTATTGTCGTGCCTGATATACGGGCCAAACCGGCCAATCCCAACATTTACCTTTTTATTTTCGAATTCTCCTAATTCACGTGGTAACCTGAATAATTCAAGTGCATCTTCCAATGTAATTGTTTCAAGCGATTGACCTGGGCGCAAACTTGCAAACCGAGGTTTTTCATCGCTATCGTTTGTTGCTTCACCAATTTGGGCAATCGGTCCAAACCTACCAATTTTTACTGAAATCTGATTCCCCGTTTCAGGATCAGCACCCAATATTCGTTCTCCTTTAGAACGTTCCGATTTTTCAAGTACGCTTTCAACTTTTTCGTGAAATGGTTGATAAAAACTTTCAATCATTTTATTCCATACCTGTTTCCCGATAGCAATATCATCAAATTCTTTTTCAACTTTAGCTGTAAAATTGAAATCCATTATTAATTCAAAATTTTTAATAAGAAAATCATTTACCACCATTCCAATATCGGTTGGAAACATTTTATTTTTTTCGGCACCCGTATTT
>JABMQB010000472.1 GCA_013203525.1 Mariniphaga sp. | reverse complement strand
TTTCAGAAATTCCTGATCGATAAAAAAGGAAATGTAGAAGATTTTATTGCTCCCATAACAAGGCCCGATAACAAACGGGTAATTGAATGGATTCTTTCAGAATAATAAAATTTCCAAAACAATATAGTACTGCTAAGAGTTTTAGAATTGATACAATTTATCATTATTCAAAAAATAAATCATGAAGTTAAGAACTAAAGTCTTTTTAACCACAATTTTATCGGTACTGGTTATTACAACTACGGGGCAAAATCCGGGAGTATTTACCAATCATGAAGATGTCGGTCAAACAAAAAGTGCTGGTGAAACATTTTACGATGAGGAAAATCAATCGTATATAATGTCAGGTTCCGGAGAGAATATTTGGGGACAAAAGGATGAGTTTCAATATGCATATCGAAAAATGGCCAGAGATTTTATTCTTCGGGCAAATGTGAAATTGGTGGGCGAAGGAGTTGATCCTCATCGTAAAATTGGCTGGATGGTAAGACATAGCTTAGAGGTCAATTCTCCTTGTGCTGCAGCTACAGTGCATGGTGATGGATTGATATCGCTTCAAACCCGTTCGAATCCCAATGTTGATATGGAAACATTAACTCTTGATCTGAGTGGTGCCGATGTTATTCAGTTGGAGCGGCAGGGCAATACTTATATTATGTCGGCGGCAAAAATGGGTGAACGTTTTTTTGAACAACAGGTATCAGCATTGGAATTAGGTGATGAAGTGTATGTTGGATTATTTATTTGTGCCCATAATCCTGATGTTGTTGAAAAAGCAACTTTCCATAATGTACGCATTATTGTACCCCCCAAAGCGGACTATGTTCCTTATCAGGATTATATTGGAAGCCATATTGAAGTAATGGATGTCACTAACGGAAACAGAAAAATGGTTTATAGTGCTGAAAATTCATTACAGGCTCCAAACTGGATGCTTGACGATAATATTTTCACATTTCAAAGCGATGGATTATTGTATGATTTTGATTTAAGAACCAGTAAAACCACTAAAATAGAAACGGATTCTGCAACTAACAATAATAACGACCATGTGTATTCCTTTGATGGAAAACAAATGGGGATCAGCGATTTTTCCGGTGAAGGCGGAAGCTCCGTAATTTATACACTGCCACGGAATGGTGGCACCCCAAAAAGGATTACACCCAATAGCCCTTCATATTTACATGGGTGGTCGCCAAACGGAAAAGACCTGGTATATACAGCCGTAAGAAATGATACCTGGAATATTTTCAAAATTCCTTCAAAAGGTGGGCAGGAAATACAGCTTACAAATACACCCGGACTTGACGATGGGCCAGAATATACACCCGATGGTAAATACATTTATTTTAATTCAAACCGTACAGGAACTTGCCAGATATGGAGAATGAAACCCGATGGAAGCGATCCGGAGCAAGTAACATTTGATGAATTAAACGATTGGTTTCCACACATTTCACCCGATGGTAAATGGATTGTATTTATATCGTTTCCGCGAAGTGTTGACTCCGGGCAACATCCTTTTTACAAACATACATATATCAGATTAATGCCAATTACCGGAGGCGAACCTAAAATTATAGGATACGTTTATGGAGGGCAGGGAACGATGAATGTACCAAACTGGTCGCCCGATGGAAAAAGAATTGCATTTGTAAGTAACAGTGCATTTTTAAACTTCTAAAACACTTAAAAATAACGCGTTATGCGGATTAATTTTAAGGTTAATAAAATCTTTATTTATCAAACTGATATTCATGGACAGACCCCCTTCTGTCCTTTGGACATCTTCCCCCAACGGGGGGAAGACCGAGATAGGGGTCTATTTTAAATGTTTAATAATAAACACTTTAATTTGCAAACCGCACAACAAGTAAAATAATATTTGATTTTAGCAATATTGAATACTAAATTGTAGCTTTTATTGTACAGTGAGTTATTGAAAAAAGAATTTCAATAAAATATTATTTAAATGAAACTACAAAAAACATTACATGCTATAAGCCATTTTAAATGGTTTTTTCTTGCATGGATGATCGTTTTGATTGCTTATGTGTTTGTTTATCTTCCTGAAAATAAAATATCAATAGTCGGATCTGCCATTTTCCTTTCAGGAATTTTTATGGGCCTTGAAAGTTTAAGCGATATTGAAAAAATGTCGGTTAAGGAGAAAAAGCAGTTCCTAAAACCGGGTTATGTAAAACGCGCAAGTTTTCTGATCCTTTCATGTGTAGCATTTTTAATATTAGTCAGCATTTTATTTTTAACGGTTAGTTTAATAATTACGTCGAATAATGCTTCAATGGCAAAAGATTTTGCAAATCTGGGTTACGATTGCCTGGCAATGATTTTAGGCTTTCTCTGCCTGTTGAAACAAATTCATGAAAAAGCTAAATTTGTAAAAGAATGAAACAAAAAATTATTGATGGAATTATCAAAAAGACGGGAATTCCTGATCTAATTGATGTACTCGTTGATCGTCTTTCTTTTAGTGAGTTACAATCATTATTATTGAAAATATTTGAATTAAAAACCAAAAAGAAAAGTAGTAATGATATTTTAAGTGAGTACCAATCAAACAGATTTGTAAAACCTTCGGATATAAATCCGGTTATTCTGAGAAATCTTGAACTCAAAATATTTTCCTTATTACCATCCGATTTTGAACTTATTGAATTGTCACCGCTAACACCAATTGGAACCGCCAGTGTATTAACCACAACACATCAAAATAATGTAATTTCTACCATTCGAAATACCGAAGTAGCAGCCGACACCACCAATATACTTGCCCTTGAATGTGCGAAAAGACGTAAAGAGTGGCTTACTTCAAAAACGGTTAAGCTTTGTTCCAGTCAGCGACTGACAAGAGGGCAACCATTTGAAGATAAAAATTTCTCGGCACATTGACTTGTCCTGATATAGGTTTACACTAAAAGTGTAAATTAACACCGCACAAATATCATGGACAAGAAAAAAGAAAACATCAGTAAAGAGGCC
>JABMQB010000471.1 GCA_013203525.1 Mariniphaga sp. | reverse complement strand
TATTTGTTCTGGCCGGGAGTCTAATGCATTTCTTTTCTGTTTTATTTAGTTTGGGATCAGCTTCATAAATTGACATGAGTTCTATATAAATATTATTGCTTTATTTCCAACTCTTATATTGAATTCAGATTAAGTTATCCAGTTTATTCCTTCTGGTACTGTTTTAAAATCCCTCGCATAATCAGGTATTGAGCACTAATGTAGGTTCCCATTATTAAAAGCCCTTCAAAAGGGATTGCAAAAACAAATTTATTTATTGCGATCATACTATCGGATGCAACAAATAATAACGAGCCCGCAAATACATAAGTAAAACTGAGCGGATTGCCATTCCCAAAACGGTTCAGTGCCATTGCCGACATTCCCAGTAAAGCAACCGTATAAATAAGTACTGCTATTTTTAAAACCATATCAAGGCTTTCGAACAACAGGATATAGAAAAATAATCCGTAAGCTACATAGGCTATAAACCAGAAAGGTTGTTTTTTAAGAAAAGCTCGTTTTCCTGAAAGTGTTATGGTTTTTAGAAACAGATTGATATAAATTATCTGAGCCATTAGAAATGAACCCAGCCCGGCTTTAAAGAATATTTCATTAACATGAGGAAACATAAGGTTTATATCGCCAATCCAGGAAAACAACAATGCCAGATAAAGAAGTTTTTTTACAGGGCGATTTACATTTTCTGAGTTCAGGTAAAAAAACAAAGCGATCCATGGAATTATCAATGGTTTAAACGCATAATCCATCCATTTAATACCGGTAGCTTCACCAATTAAATCGCCAACAAGGATTATTAAAAAAAGGGCATAAATACCATATTTCTTCATGATAACATTTGATTTGATTATATCTTCAACAAGATATACAAAATCAATAAATTACGGAAGTTTAATAAGTTAATTCATTAACCAGGTAATTCGAAACATAATCGCCAACACCCTCTTCCAGCTCGCAGAAAGGTTTCGAATAACCAACCTCACGAAGTTTCTGCATTTTCGCTTCGGTAAAATACTGATAACGGTTTCGAATGGTTGCCGGAGTATCTACAAACTTTATTTCAGTATCCATATTCAGGCTATCGAATACTGCACGGGTTAGTTCGAGGTAGGAACGTGCTTTACCTGTACCAACATTATAAATTCCCGGATTATTCTGATTCTCCATAAAAAACATCATCACCTCGGTAATATCATCTACATGAACAAAGTCGCGTTTTTGTTCTCCATCTTTAACATCCGACCGATGAGAACGAAACAACTTCATTTCACCCGAATTTTTAATCGTATTAAAAGCATGCAGAACAACCGAGGCCATGTTGCCTTTATGATATTCGTTGGGACCATATACATTAAAAAATTTTAAGCCGGCCCAGAATTTTGGAGTCTCTTTCTGATTTAATGCCCAAATATCAAAATCGTGTTTCGACCAGGCATAAAGATTGAGGGGTTTTAATCTATTCATGCCCTCGTGTTTATCGGAAAACCCCAAATCGCCATTTCCATAGGTTGCTGCCGATGAGGCATAAACAAGCGGAATCTGAAACCTAGTACAAACCTGCCATAAGCGCTGAGAATATATTAGGTTTAACTCCTTATAAATCTCTGGCTCCTGCCCGACAGTATCGGTTCGGGCACCAAGGTGGTACACAACATCAACCTTATCGTTATTACGTGATAACCAATAAAAAAAGTCATCACGTTCAACAAGTTCATTGAATTTTTTATGATTCAGATTACATTCTTTGGAAGGATCATCGAAGGTATCAACTAATATTAAGTCCTGATACCCATTCCTGTTAAGTTTGCCTATTAAATAACTGCCTATAAATCCAGCAGCTCCGGTTACAACTATCATTCGTCTACTCGGTTTTGGTTCGGTACAGCATTAATTAGTTCTGTTCTCTGACAAACTTGGCTTATGCTGTTTAAAACTTTCATTTTTTCTATTTATTGCCTGCAATTGCAAATATTTTCAAATTTATTTTATGAAAATATCTTCAGGCATTTTTTTTATAATACCGCTTTCAAATGCTTTCCCAAAAAGCATATTAATTGCCATTCGGCCTTTTTCACCCAAAGAAACAGAAAACTGGTTGACATACAAACTGATATGTTTATTTATCACCTCATCATCCAGCTTCTGGGCATGTTTTTTAACAAACTGGCAACTTTCCTTAGGATTCTCAAAAGCAAATTCAATACTTCGTTTTAATACCCTGTTAATTTTATTTTTGATTTTCTCGGGCAAATTTCGGTTTACAACAATGCCTCCTAAAGGAATTGCTTGCCCGGTATTTATTTCCCAGTCTTCACC
>JABMQB010000470.1 GCA_013203525.1 Mariniphaga sp. | reverse complement strand
GGATTGCAAGGCCGATCAGAACCGGAATACTGATAACCTGCCGTGGAAGGATAAAATCGAATTTCGTGGCAATCCAGTTAAAAAAGAATTCAAAAGCCTCAGTAAAAGCAATAACATAAAATGCAACACTTATTGCTTGAGATAAAAAAAGTGCAATACCAATGGTTGCGCCGATATTTAGCCCAAACGAGCGTGAAATAATAAAATATTCTCCACCGCCCTCAACACGTTTATTGGTTGCAATTTCAGATATAGCTAATGCTGTTGGAATCGTAACCAAATGCCCGAGAAGTATAATCAGAATTACTCCCCAGAAGCCGATAGTTCCTACTGCAAAACCAAAACGTAAAAACAGGATTGCACCAAGTATAGTTGATATTGCTGTGAAAAATACCGGGGCAGTACCAAATTTGCGGGTATTGGTTTCCATAAATAATTGTAATTAAAAAATGAAACAAGGTAAGAAATAAGTGATATATGTGTAAGCAGGAAATAGTTTTTTATTGTGATAATAAAATTGATTTAGGTAAATAAAGTGTTAGTCTCTGCAAATATTCTATTTCCCTGAATTCTTTCTTTTATATATCTTCACCCACAAGTGAAAAAAAATGAAACGATAATGAAAAACAGGAATTTAAATAAATGGGTGATTGTTCTGATACTTCCCTTTCTGATTTGCTTCAATTCACCTCAGGATGAGGAAATAAAGGGAATTAAAGATGTGGCCGATTTTCCAATTGGCTCAGCAATTAATACAATGCGGCTTTCAAGAGATGAAAAATCACTTGCACTACACTTAAAACATTTTAATAGCATTACTGCTGGTAATGCAATGAAGATGTACAGCATTGCCCGCAATAAAGGTGAATATAATTTTCGGCCGGTCGATCAGATGGTAGAGTTTGCTGAAAAAAATAACCAACGTTTATTTGGGCACACATTAATTTGGCACAGCGGGACACCTGCATGGATTGAAGAAATGGCAAAGCAAGATCCCAAAGCTTTAGACGATTTTTTGAAAGATTATATCCATACTTATGTGAGCCGTTACAAAGGAAAAGTTGATGCCTGGTATGTGGTTAACGAAGGGATGAATACAGTTGGCGGTGAATACCGTGAAACCATGTGGTATAATGCTCTTGGGAAAGATTATATTGCCAAAGCCTTTCGATATGCCCATGAAGCTGATCCGGATGCAATTTTGTTTTATAACGATTTTAACATTGAAAGAGACACTGCCAAAATGCACGGAGTACTTCGCATGATTGATGATCTGAAAAAACAGGGAGTTCCGGTTTCCGGGTTGGGATTTCAAATGCATCTCAGAATGGACATTCCGGATGAAACAATTGCTTATTGCCTTAAAAAGGGTGCTGAAACCGGACTTCAGATTCATCTTTCTGAGGTTGATATTATTTTTAATAAACACGATGATAATCGTGGTGGTGGAATTCAGATTTATGATGAACTCACAGATGAAATGCTAGCACAACAAGCAGAAAAATATAAAAATCTGGTTCTGATGTATCGTTCTATTGTTCCTAAAGAGCAACAATATGGAATCACATTTTGGGGTGTTAATGACCGTGATTCATGGATTAAAGGTTTTTTCAGGCTGAAAGACTGGCCTTGTATCTTTGACGAAAATCTGGAACCCAAACCTGCGTATTTTGGTTTTATGGAGGGACTGACTGAAAAGTTGGATTAATAGATATTAATAGTTATTTACTTTCAATTACCAACGAGCCCAGCATTATATATGAGCCATTGTTAGGTTTTCGTGCTTTCCTTCTCACATTATAAATCTATTCACCTTTAAATGTAGGCTTTTGTTATTGTTTGTTTTCTTCGTTAAATCGCTCAAAATAAGAAGAATGGCAAGCTATTAGTAAGTCTGGAATTTTAGAGTACCTTTGCACTCGGATTACATATCTTTTGATATCAATCATTCACTATCATTTTTGTTGATGAGCTTTTAAGGCAATCGATCACTACATTAGCAGACTTCATACTTTTAGTTGATTTATCAGTATCCAATCCTACCATCAGAGTGCTAAAAATTAGTACGCCTAAGTGCTTTAATCAAGTGTTTACGTTTTTTTCTGATGACACCAATTGAATAAAGTATGAATATTGATTCAGATAATTACTCTGGTGACAATCGTATAACCACAGCATTACTTCTTGCTGCTGGCACTGGTAGTCGCCTTTTCCCTTTAACCAAAAGTTCGCCCAAATGCCTTACTTTGGTAAACGAAACATCAATTCTTGAACGACTTGTCGAGAATATAAAAATGCAAGGATTTAAACGTCTTGTAATTGTTACCGGCTACAAAAAAGAATGTATCATGGATTTTCTGGGGAGTAAATCGGGAGATTTAAACATTGAGTACATTCATAGTCCCTTGTTCCTAACCACTAATAACATTTATTCGTTGTGGATGGCTCGCAACATCATAAATGAGCCTTTTGTACTGTTTGAAAGCGATTTGGTAATAAATACATCCTTGCTTAACGAAATGGTTTT
>JABMQB010000469.1 GCA_013203525.1 Mariniphaga sp. | reverse complement strand
CAACATTACAGCTTATGCCCCTAAACGCAAAATTGAAATATTCACCAATGGTTCCATCTTCGTGTAATAATTGCACACTATTAAACTGTTTCCCTGATTCAATCGGCAATTCCGGATTGTTATTTCCAATTACTTTAACTATGATTCCTTTTCGGGAAGCACAAATTTCAACTGATCCGATTATTTCAAATCCAACCGACCTGCTATTTTTTTCAACCAAGGCAGAAGAAATTACTACTTCAGTTCCTGCGACTGTGGGTATTAAATAAGGAAATTCAGGATCGACTTCGGGTGATGGATGAGCCATAAACCATTTAACCTCAATATTAAACTGCGGGCTTGGTTGGTCGATTTCGCGGTAAATCGAAAACAACGGGCTTGTTCCGGGTTTAATTCGCTTTATATATGGCAAATCTTCAGAAAAAGAAGCATTCTCAAGGTAACTAAAATTAAGTACAACATAAACCGGAACGTTTGTAAAATTATCGGCGACAAAATTTGCATTACCAGCAGCATCATAATCGTAGCGGATTTGCAAATTACTTTGTGCAAATGAATTCAGTAATAATATGGTGAAAAAAAGAAGTACATAAACCTTTTTCATGGTTCGTATATATAAATTATCTTAAACCTTAAAATTGAATCAAAAAAAGTAGTTTTGCAAGCAAACCCATATTTTAATGTATAGCCGCGAAGAAATAAAGATTTTAAGCACCAAATTCTGGAACCTGTTTGGGAAACGTTGCGAAATTCATCCTCAATTAAAAACCAAAAAAAGAAAATGGATTTTGCATCAAACTAAAATAAGCAATGTTGATCTTAAATTTGATGCCGGAAGAAAAAATGCTCAGGTAATGATCGAGATTTCGCATAAAAACGAAACTAAAAGGTTACAGGTTTTTGAAGTTTTAAAAAAATATAAATCACTGCTTGAGGAAGGTTTTGAAAATGATTTGATTTGGGAATTCTTATATACACGGGAAGACAGTGGTAAAGAAGTTTGCAGAATTTATACGAAGCTTGTTGGTGTTGATTTTCATCGTCAGGATCAGTGGCCTGATATTTTTAACTTCTTTATTGAAAATATGCTGATTTTAGAACGGAATTTTCTTGAGATAAAAGAAATATTAAAGGAAGATATAAAACATATTAAATAACCACTCAACTAAACTTGTCATCCATTTTTCTAAATTAAAAAACATGACCAAATGAAAAATGTAATAATTACCGGGGCAACCGGAATGGTTGGGAAAGGAGTATTATTGGAGTGTTTAGACAACAAATCAATTAATGAAGTATTGGTTATAGGAAGAAATCCGATTGGAATCGAACATCCAAAACTGAAGGAGTTAATCCATAAAGATTTTACCAATTTTTCGGAAGTTAAGAATCAACTTTCAGGTTACGATGCCTGTTTTTTCTGCCTAGGAGTAAGTTCCGCGGGAATGAAGGAAGAACAGTATAAAAATATCACTTACGGTTTTACATTATCGCTGGCAAAAATACTTTATGAAATCAATCCGCAAATGACCTTTAATTATGTTTCAGGCCAGGGAACTGACTCCTCAGAAAAAGGACGGATAATGTGGGGTCGTGTAAAAGGGAAAACAGAGAATGACCTGTTAAACATGGGATTTAAACAAGCTTTTATGTTTCGTCCGGGAGCTATAATTCCGTTGAGAGGAATAAAATCAAGGACAAAAAATTTTCAATTTATGTACGATTATTTTATGTGGCTGGTAAAATTAATTAAGGCCATTGCACCCAATTCAGTTGTTAATACTACTCAAATTGGACTGGCAATGATTAATTCTGTATTAAACGGATACACTCAAAGAGTGCTTAAACCAAAGGATATTATTATTTTATCGGAATAATCTATACTGATACTGAGAGAAATGAACGTCAAAAAAAGAAAAGCGCTATATATCATCGAATTCCTCATCTTGTTTTTTGGGGTGCCTTTGGTTTTGTTTTTTGAAAAAAGTATTGTTCATCCTACCTCAATTCTGTTACCTATTCTTATTGCATTAATACT
>JABMQB010000468.1 GCA_013203525.1 Mariniphaga sp. | reverse complement strand
GCCTACGAAACCGGCAGTGGTGCAAATGAATCTACTAAATACTTACAAGCTTATTTCAAAATTAATAATAGTGAAAAAATTCTACTTGAAAATAACGGGAGAAATTTGGGAAACTGGGGATCTACAATTGTTAAACAAACAGGGCTTAGTGGCGACTCGTTACAAATAGTAGTTTTAATGGCTAACCATTATTCTTCAGACAAAGTAACTCTTGATGAGATAGTTGTAACCGGTGAAACTGGCGATAACCTTCCTCCGTTTATTACCGATATAAAAGTTAAAAGTTCTGATTCGCTTGCAGTATATTTTAACGAACCTATTAATACAGAAGATTTAAGATCTGAAAACTTTTCACTTTTTTCTAAAGATGGCAAAATCCCAATTACATTTATTTCAGAGTTATTTCACAATTATTTATACCTGAAAATACAAACTGCCCGATTGCCTGATCTTTTTTTAGCTATTAACGATATTTCCGATTTGTCCGGAAATATTACAATTACCGATACTTTTTCGTTTAATTATTTCCCCCCTGTAAGTTTTCACGATATTGTTATCAACGAAATCATGGCAGATCCATATCCTCCGCAGGAATTGCCTGAATATGAATTTATTGAATTATACAACCATGCCAAATTTCCAATTCAGCTTGAAGGTTGGAGCCTGGTAGTTGATGAAACTGAAAAAAAATTGAATAAATTTATTCTATTACCAAAAGAATTTGTAGTCCTTTCACCAACAGCAGCCTTTGATTCACTTTCAAAATTTGGAAATGTATTGCCGGTTAAAAGCTTTCCATCATTAAGAAACAGTGGTGCTTCAATTTCAATCATTTCCAAAAATGGTTTACATATCGATGAAATTTCATATTCAGAGAATTGGAAACTAAAGGAAGAAAAAAAGAACGGAGGTTGGTCGATGGAACGAATAGACCCCAACCGGTTTTGCGGACAATCGGCAAACTGGCAATTTGCAAAAAATAATTTAGGAGGAACCCCCGGTAATGAAAATACGGTTAGACAAGATAATCCTGACAACGAACCTCCCTGGTTAACAAATTTGGAAGCACTTTCGCCCACAAGCCTTTCTATTAATTTCAGTGAATTGATGGATACTTTACGTTTGAAGAATATAAATAATTTTTATATTTCAGATGATTTTGGACATCCCAAATCTATCAAACTCATTTCTTTGGAAAATGTAGTTCTTAACTTTTCTAATTCTTTTTCTGAAGATAAATTCTATACCCTTGAAGTATTAAATTTAATCGACGAATGTGGAAATAACCTTGCAAATAATTCCTTTGATTTTTCGTGGTCTGTTGCACGGCAAGGTGACATTGTCATAAATGAGGTACTTTCAAATCCTTATCCTGAAGGAACCGATTTTGTTGAAGTTTATAACAATTCCAAAAAACACCTCAATCTCGACCATTTGTGGTTTTCAAACGGCAAGGATACAATTAAATTAATTCATTATTTAGAACACGAGATTATACTGGAACCTGAAAAATATTTGGTTTGCACAAAAGATTCAGCAAAAGTTGTTGATTTATATTTTTCTTCTTCTCCGCAAAATATTATTGAAATAAGCGATTTCCCAACCATTTATAATAATGATGGTACACTTATTTTAATGAATGGGGATTTTGAAGAAATTGACAGATTTAGCTATTTTGAAGAAATGCATTCGCCCATTTTAGCTGAATTTTCGGGTGTATCGCTTGAACGCATTTCTTTTGATTCACAAACCAATGATCCTGCTAATTGGCATTCGGCTGCCGAAAACTGTGGATACGCTACTCCAGGATACAATAACTCACAAGCCAGTCTAAATTTATCGACATCGGTAAAATTTGAACCGGAATCATTTTCTCCCAACCTTGATGGTTATAATGATGAATACCGAATCAATTATCAATTAAATAAACCGGGGTACGTTGCCAATTGCTGGATTTTTGATGTGTCAGGAAATCTAATTCTACAGCTTGTGAAAAATGAAATTCTTGCAACCAATGGAAATCTTTCATGGAATGGCAAGGATGAAACCGGGCAAAAAATGCCTTTGGGTGTTTATGTTGTTTTGTTAGAAATATTTGACCTAAATGGGAACTTGAATCGTTATAAGGATGCTGTGGTTTTAACTGATTTTCTTGACTGATTATAATTAATCACTTATTTTTTCGATAATTTCTTCCACAACATTTATAGCCGAATCGCCAATTTCTTTTGCACCCTCTTTTAATTTTTCAAGATCTTCGTCCATATCGTTATCAATATAATATTGAATTTTCTCTTTCAATTCATCAACATCATCCTTCACTTCATCGTTATAGAGTTTTTCAAGCTTGTTAACTCCTTTATATGAATTGTATTGAACAATCAAAGCTGCAACTTTTAATTCTTCTTTCAGAGTAAGATCATCCTTAAACAGATCATGCCATTCCGTTCTGAATTTTTTAAATCTTTCATCGGCATATTTCCAATCACTTTTATTATAACTCCGATGATCCTCTCTCACATTATCAACAAACCTCGAAAATTGATCAAGATAAGCTTCCTTTGATGTTGGAACGAAACATGATGTAAATGAAATTAAAACAGTCATTAAACCTATTAAAACAACTGCACTCTTATTTATACGTCGATAATTCATTGATATTACATTTTTATTTCCATGGCCATATTACGCAATCCTTAATTTCAGGGAAGAGTACATAATCTGCCTTACCTTTCATTGTAAGAGTTTTTATCTCGCCTCCTTTCAAATGTTTTTTGGCTTCATTTAATGTTTTCCCTGAAACTGAAACATCATCGACAAGCAATACTTTTTTGCCTGAAAGATCAAGTCCTTCAGGTTTTGATACGATTATGGGTGATTCATGTTGCGGATTATTTTTAATATCCCTGAAATTTAGAGTTATTACCTGCAACTCACATCCCAGTTGAAAAGCGACAATACTTGCAGGTACAACACCTCCTGTACCAATACCAATAACAATATCGATTTCAGGCAGTTCCATATTCTTTAAACGTTCGGATATGTTTTTAAATGATAATGGAACCATATTTTGAAAATTAGATTTTTAAATTCTAAAAATATATAATTGCCGAAAAATACAAATTCAATTTTAAAATTGGAGTACCTGCCCTGATTTTATCTGTCGAAAAGGCCACTCTTTGTAAAATGCTGCTAATGCCGGCAACTCAGTACAATGCGAAGGAATTACATTTTTAATCTGCTTTGACTTAAAATATTCAATAGTTTTTTGTGTTTGATTTCCATTATCTTTCAAATGAAATCCTCCTAAAACAGCGTGTATTTTTTTTTCTCCTGTTACTTCTAATGCATGTTCAACAATATTACATATTCCGGAATGAGCACAACCAGAAATTATAACTAACCCATTTTCTGTTTTAATAGCCACACCTGTATCATCTAAAATAAAATCATCATCTCCGGTTTTATCAACAAATCCGGTTGTTTCTGCCTCAAAGTTATTTCTTCGTGGAATCTCTCCCAAAAAAACCACGTTTTTAGATAAAAATAATGGTTCACGGCTTTCAATTATATCAAAACGTGCTTCAACCTCTTTTCTTGTTAAATACATTCCTATATATGATCCATCCTTTTTTCTGTAATTTTTATCAAATATTGCCGGATGAAAAATTAACTTTTGCCCATTAAAATGTAACAATCCATTCGAATGGTCATAGTGCCTGTGGCTTAATACAATTGTTTTGATTTCTTTCAAATTTAACCCTAGTTTTTCTGCATTCCTAAATATAACATCAGAGGGTCCGGTATCAAAAAGAAAAGACAAATCAGATTCGATAAGATATGATAATCCATGTTCAGCTTTGCATTCATTTCCAGCTGTATTATCATCCAATATTGTTATTTTCATCTTCATCCTCGCTTTCATACATGGGGATTTCTACAAAAAAAGTGGTCCCAATATTTTGTTTGGTTTTAAACCATATACGTCCTTTAAAATTCTCAACAATATTTTTTACGATAGCCAAACCCAAACCCATTCCGCTGGTTTTGGTTGTAAAACTGGGACTGAATAATTTATCCTGCAACTCTTCAGCAATCCCCGCTCCATTATCAGTAACCTTAATTAAT
>JABMQB010000044.1 GCA_013203525.1 Mariniphaga sp. | reverse complement strand
TAAAAGAAATACTTCGCAAAAATGTATCGTTGATTGCTGCGTCAGTTGCCATCAAAAACGATGTTCTTACTGAAATTTCCGATTTTTTGTCTTCAATTTTTACGAATGTTAACCGAAGCGGAAAAAGATGGAATACGACAGCATTAGGTGATAAAGGATTATTTTTTATTGCCTTTGAACCCAATTCATCAAATATAGTCCAGAAACATCATTCCGAAGAATCAAGGATCCTCGCAATGATTACACGTAACCGCAAAATCGGAAATGATTACCTCGAAGCTTTAAAAGCTTATTTGCTCGCAAACATAGTTGATTGGGAAGATTATTCCGGTGATGATGCCTTTTTTATCAACTACAATAATACAGACAAAAAAATATTTGTTGCATGAAAACAGTCACAATAGAATATCCTGTATCTAAATACATAAAATATAACCGCTTTTCTAAAGGTTCCCATCCTGAAAATTGGGATGAAGTCACACCAACACAATTAATAACAATTGCCTGCCTTTATAAAAATTCTATTACATTAATGCAGTTTCTTAATAAAATGATCCAAATTAAAATCAGGATCTTAAAGAAATTGGATCAATACCAATTACTCAAACTCACCGAGCTTGTAGGTTTCGTTAGTGATTTCAAACCCTTCAAACATTTTGTAATCAATAAACTTGATTGTGATGAAATCCTCTATTCACCAAAACCAAAATTAAAAGGAATGTCTTTCGGGCAGTTTATATTTGCCGATACTTATTTCAATAATTATAGGTTCGACAGTAAACAGGAAGACCTGAATAAATTTATCGCTTCTCTATACCTTCCCGAAAACAAAGCTTTTGATGAAGATACAATTGACCAACGATCAGAACTTATTGCAAACTTAGACATTGGAACAAAAGAAGCAATTGCTATTAACTATCAATTGATTTGGGAATGGCTATGTAATGTATATCCATTAATCTTTCAAAAACAAGAACAAGATCCTGATACTGTAATTAAAGAACCTGTTAAAAAACCAAAAAATAATACCAACTGGATAAAAATACTTGACAGTATTGTTGGCGATAACATAATCAATATGGATAAATATACTCAGCTCAATGTCCATACTGTTCTACGCCACATGACAAAACTTTATAAAGATTCACTTAAAAGAAAGTAATGGCTAAATTCAGTGACCTTATCACATATTTTGAAGATCTCGCACGGAATCATGTTTCTATTCTGCATACAGATCAGGAGAATCATTTTTTTCGCTTTGAAATCGATGAAATGCTTTCAGCTCATTTCCGGTCTGATACCAATTTTATTTTTCTTGCATTGGAAGGTTATAATTATGGCTTCACCGATAATAACAGTGATAACCTGCTAAAAAACCGTCACGGTGCTTTTGTTCTCATGGATCACATAAGCGATTTATCAGATTATGCTACCATACATCAAAAATGGGACGAATTGGAAATAATTGGTGATGACATTATCGCTAAAATTAAATCCGATAAAAGAAACCCACTGTTTCCGGTAATCAGGGATTTTAAATTCGATAGCATTACCGGTGACCTAATATTAAACGAAGTGGCAGGAGGTGTAGGCATCCGTTTTACTTTCACCTTAACAAGCCCAACTCCTAATGATGTTGACCCTGAAAAATGGCTACCATACGGATCCGGTTCAGTATAACAAATAACAATATTTAAATGCAAGTAGAACAACAAAATGCCATTATCACGGCTTGGATCCCAAAAGTCAGGACTGCTTTAAAAGGCAATGTAATGAGATTTTCCAAAGGTAAATCTCAATCTTTTGTTATCCGGGGAAATCAAAAAGAAGGGAAACTTCTTCAAAGTATAAAATCAACTACCGGCAGAGAATCCGGAGAAATAGATAAAATCTCATACCAGTTTGAAAGGCATGGTGTTTTTGTCCATAAAGGCGTAGGCCGTGGATATAAAGCTACTAATGGATTTGTTATCCGGACTGCAACAGGTCCGGTAACAAAAAGCAGAGTTAGTGTCGAATGGTTTAATCCAATATTGGAACGCTTAATTCCTGAATTAGCAAATAAGCTTGCTACTGCAAACACGAACCTTGCTGTTAATGCAACTGATATGAGAATTAGATAACGCCAGAGCATCCCAAATGTTGAAACTGCAGACTTTTAAAGGAAGTCCGTCATCTTCTATCCCTCTTTAACCGGAGGGATTTTTCATTTATATGCCACAATTCTTGTGTCCTTTCATTCTGGATCCTATCAATATACTTTCGCTGTATATGCTAAAATCTTAAATCATGGCATCGACATATACAAGGCGGATAAATCTTTATATAAACGGCAAAGAAGTTAAAAATGACATTTCCTCTATTAAAAAGGAAATGCGTAAACTAACCAATGAGCAAAATAGAATGACTATTGGCTCACGGAAATATGTTGAACAAGGAAAAAAAATCAATGCTTTAAAAAATGTACTCAGGCAACACAACGCCCAACTAAACCAAACAAAACAAAAATGGATTAGCCTTAAAGCCACTGCACAAAAATTTAATAGCTATTTCAGTATGATTACTGCCGGAGCTGCTGCAGTTGTTGGTTTGGCAATGGGATTCAGGAAAGC
>JABMQB010000467.1 GCA_013203525.1 Mariniphaga sp. | reverse complement strand
TAAATCAACTTTTTATTTACATTTAAAAGAATGTGAGTTTAGGTATAATCATAGAAAAGAAGATTTGTATAAATTGTTATTGAAAATTATTAATTTTAGAACACTTAACTAGTTTTGACCCTAAAAATTTATTTGCGGCTTAAATTTAGGTAAGAATAATTGAATTTGTTTTTTTCATCGAAAAAATTTTCTTGAGATAGTTCTTCCCATTCTGAAAAATTTATTTCCGGGAAAAAGATATCGGCATCGAAAGGTTTATGAACTAGTGTGAGGTATAGTTTTCCAGCAACCGGATAAAACTGTTTATATATTGAACCACCTCCAATTACAAAAGCTTCATCTTCATTTTTTACTTTATTAATAGCTTCTTCAATAGAGAAAACTATTTCACAACCTGGAAATTTATCGTCTGGATTATCGGTTATTACAATGTGCCTGCGGTTTGGTAATGGCCATTTTGGAAGTGAAAGAAGTGTATTTCGACCCATGATTATTGAATGCCCTGAAGTAATTTCTTTAAAACGTTTTAAATCGTTTGGCAGATGAAATAATAAATCGTTGTTTTTACCAATTGCAAAATTCTCGGCTATTGCAACAATTATGGAAATGTTTTTTTGAATCATTTATTTTTTAGTGTTCTTGTCATGGTGAGCCTGTCGAACCATGATTGTTATTATAAATCATCCTTCGACAGGCTCAGGATGACATGATAAAATGAATAAAACTATACAGCTACCTTCCCTTTAATATGCGCGTGCGCCTCATAATTTACCAATTCAAAATCTTCAAATTCAAAATCGAAAATACTTTTTACATCCTGATTAATTTTCATTTGAGGCAAAGCAAAAGGTTTACGTGTTAGTTGAAGATTTACTTGTTTAAGGTGGTTGAGGTAAATGTGACCGTCGCCCAGAGTGTGCACAAAATCGCCGGGTTTTAACCCGGTTACCTGAGCCATCATCATAGTAAGCAATGCATAAGAGGCAATATTAAACGGTACCCCAAGAAAAATATCGGCACTGCGTTGATATAGTTGGCAGGAGAGTTTTCCATTGGCAACATAAAATTGAAAAATTATATGGCAGGGTGGAAGTTTCATCTGGTCAAGCACTCCAACATTCCAGGCACTCACAAGCATCCGGCGAGAATCCGGGTTGTTTTTTATACTTTCAATTACTTTTGAAATCTGATCGACATGTCCTCCATCGGGTGTTGGCCAGCTTCGCCATTGGTAGCCATAAATAGGTCCAAGTTCACCCTTCTCATCTGCCCATTCATTCCAGATTCGAACTTCGTTTTCCTGAAGATATTTAATGTTTGTATCGCCCTGAAGAAACCATAATAATTCATGTATGATAGATTTCAAGTGAAGTTTTTTTGTAGTTAAAACCGGAAATCCCTCCTTAAGGTTAAACCGCATCTGATGACCAAAAACACTAATGGTCCCTGTTCCGGTACGGTCATCCTTCTTTGTGCCGTTTTTTAATACATGATCCAGTAAATCTAAGTATTGCCTCATTTTCCTTATTTACTTTGCAACAAAAATAAACAAATGCATTTTTCAACATATCTATTAATACATTTAAATATCCACAATTGTTGAGATGTTTTAAACGATTATCAGGGATTAATTGACTCACCGCATTTTTTACAGAAAATAGCATCGTCATCATGTCTGTCGTGGAGGCAATGTTGACAAACCTGGGTGTTATTTTTCCGTGATGGTTTAACAAGTTCGGCAGTTACGATTCCTGTAGGAACAGCAATTATTGCATAACCCATAATCATTACAATGCTGGCAAGGAACTGCCCCAACGCAGTTGCCGGACTAATATCACCGTATCCAACAGTAGTAAGTGTAACAATAGCCCAGTAAATGCTTCGGGGAATGCTTGTAAATCCGTTCGATTCACCTTCAATCAGATACATAATTGTACCAATAATAACTACCAGTATTATTACAAAAAATATAAATACACTAATTTTTTCACGGCTCGACCACATAGCGCGGGCAAGTGTCCTGCCTGCCAGGGTATAACGGGTAAGTTTGAAAATTCGGAAAATTCTGAGCAACCGTAATATCCGTATCACCATTAGGCTTTGCCCTCCAATCAATATTAAACTTAAATATGTTGGAATAACTGAAAGAAAATCAATAATACCATAAAAACTGAAAATATAACGCCATGGTTTTCTAACGATGATTATTCGAACAGCATATTCAAGTGTAAAAATTATGGTTATTATCCATTCTGAAATTTTTAAATATCCCTGATAGTTTTCTCCAACAGATGGTACACTTTCAATCAGCACCAGGGCAATACTTACCACAATGATAATAAGTAAGGCAACATCAAAAAATTTACCTTCTCTTGTGTCTGCTTCAAAAATAATTTCGTATATCTTCTCTTTTAAAGGATTCATTTAACAATCATAAAAATAATTGAATAAATATACGTAATTTCAGATAAAGAGATCACTTCACTGCAAGAGGAGAACATTTATGTTATGGCATAAAAAAATCCCGCCATGGCGGGATGAATAATTTGACTTAGATTTATTATACTCAAAATTAAAGTACACTTTCTACTTCACTATAGTTTAGGTTAAATGCCTCAGCAACTCCTTTATAAACTACTTTTCCATCCACAACATTAAGTCCTTTCCTTAAAGACAAGTCATCAATACATGCTTGTTTCCATCCTTTATTAGCAATATCGATAGCATATGGTAAAGTTGCATTTGTTAATGCTATTGTTGAAGTTCGTGGGACTGCACCGGGCATATTTGCAACACAATAATGAATAACATCGTCAATTATAAAAACAGGTTCGGCATGTGTAGTTGCTTTTGTTGTTTCAAAACATCCACCCTGGTCAACAGCCACATCAACCAAAACTGTCCCGTCTCTCATAGTACTAAGCATATCTCGGGTAATGAGACGAGGGGCTTTTGCTCCAGGAATTAAAACTGCACCAATAATTACATCGTGGGTTTGAACCATTTCCCTGATGTTGTATTCATTGCTCATCATGGTTTTTACATTTGCAGGCATAATATCATCGAGGTAACGAAGGCGTTTCAGGCTAATGTCTGTAATGGTAACATCGGCACCCAATCCGGCGGCCATTTTTGCAGCTTCAGTTCCTACAATTCCTCCACCAATAATCAGTACTTTTGCCGGAGGCACTCCGGGCACCCCACCAAGAAGAACTCCATAGCCACCAAATGTTTTCTCGAGGTATTTGGCTCCTTCCTGTACTGACATACGGCCGGCAACTTCACTCATTGGAATAAGTAATGGTAACGAATGGTCAGGTAATTCAACCGTTTCGTAAGCCAGGCACACCGATTTATTTTCTATCATTGCATGGGTTAACTCTTCGCACGAAGCAAAATGAAAATAAGTATAAAGAATTTGCCCCTTTTTAATCAGTTTATATTCCGATTCGATGGGTTCTTTAACTTTAATAATCATTTCTGCAATTGCATAAACATCTTCAATTGTTGGAAGGATTTTAGCACCAGCGTTTAAATAATCTTCATTTGTAAAACCACTACCTTGTCCTCCTTTGTCTTGCACATAAACTATATGCCCATGTTTTACAAGCTCAGCCGCTCCGGCAGGAGTTAACGCAATTCTATTCTCATTATTTTTAATTTCTTTTGGAACACCTATTATCATGATGGCTATTTTAAATTTTTGATCAAAAATAGGAACAGGTCTTATTTAAAAACATGATAAAAATTAAGGAATTGGGTAAATTCTGCCTAATTAGATTATTTCTTGATCCTGATTATCAATTTATAAATTAAATTTTCAATAATAAATGAATTTGTAGTTTTTGTAGTTGTTTTGTTTTCAGTTTGATAGTTGTATATTTACCGACTTTTTAATTAATATTTAATAACATGCCAACAGTATCAGAACGGGGTACCATTATGCCCGATTCGCCTATCAGGAAACTGGCTCCTTTTGCTGAAAAAGCAAAAAAGAAAGGAGTAAAAGTATTTCATCTGAATATCGGCCAGCCCGATTTACCTACCCCAAAAGTGGCGATGGATGCGATACGAGCGATCGACCGTACGGTTCTGGAATATTCACCCAGCGAAGGGCTTCTTTCATTCCGTGAAAAACTGGTTGAATATTATCACCGATTTAATATTGATGTGGAAGTTGACGATATTATTATTACTACCGGAGGAAGCGAGGCGGTTACATTTGCTTTTATGTCGTGCCTCGATCCGGGTGATGAAATAATAATACCTGAACCCGCTTATGCCAACTATGAAGCATTTGCAGTTGTTGCGGGAGCTGTTATAAAATCAATTCCGGCAAAAATTGAAGAAGGGTTTGTACTTCCTCCTATTGAGGAATTTGAAAAACTCATTACACCCAAAACCAAAGGGATGATGATTTGTAACCCCAATAATCCTACAGGGTATTTATACACTCAGGAAGAGATGAATAGTATTCGCGATCTGGTAAAAAAACATGACCTGTATTTATTTTCAGACGAGGTTTACCGTGAATTTTGCTATACCGGGGCTCCTTATATTTCTGCTTTTCACCTTGATGGGATTGAAAATAATGTTATTCTTATTGATTCTGTTTCGAAACGGTACAGCGAATGCGGATTGCGAATTGGCGCTTTGGTAACAAAAAACAAAGCCGTCAGGAATAATGTAATGAAGTTTTGCCAGGCGAGGCTTAGCCCTCCACTCATTGGACAAATTGCTGCAGAAGCATCGCTTGGTACCGATAGTGGCTACATGTTAAAAAATTACAACGAATATGTGGGACGCAGAAAATTTCTGATTGATGGATTAAACCGTATCGACGGTGTTTATTCACCCATCCCGATGGGGGCATTTTATACTGTTGCCCGCCTCCCGGTCGATAATTCTGATAAATTTTGCGAGTGGCTCCTTTCCGATTTTGAATATGAAAAACAGACTTTGTTTTTAGCACCTGCCTCTGGATTTTATACCGGATCTGGGAATGGGAAAGATGAAGTTAGAATTGCATATGTATTAAAAAAGGAAGATTTGGCAATTTGCCTGAAAATTCTGGAAGAGGCTCTAAAAGTATATCCGGGAAGGAAAACAAAATAGCTTGTAAATTAATCATCCGGTCACTCTGAATGAAATTTGAAAATGGTTATTGGAAAAACATTGCCTTTATACAGCTTTGGATAAGTTAATGTTTGTTTTTGTAACCGTAATGTTCGCTAAGAATCAGCAAAGGCCGCTAAGTTTTCATTATCAGTATGAATTAGCCTTGCGTCCTTTGCGAAAACGTTGAGCTCTTTGCGGTTGAATTAGCTTTTTCAGTCAACACCCATTTAATGGATTACTTCAAATTCTTTATCCGTTCCATAGCTTCCAATACATTTTCCCTGGCGGCAAAAGCAGAAAAGCGGAAATAACCTTCGCCAGATGGCCCAAAACCTGAACCAGGCGTCCCAACCACATTTGCCTCATTTAAAAGTTTGTCAAAAAAGCCCCATGAGCTCAAGCCATTTTTTGTTTTTGCCCAAACATAAGGTGAATCATTTCCGCCATAAACTTTATAATCTAATTTGTTAAGGCTTTCTTTTATGATTTTTGCATTTTCAAGGTAGTAGGCAATAATTTCGGTTACTTCTTTTTTACCTTCTTCGGTAAAAATTGCAGCTGCTGCTTTTTGCACGGGATAAGAAACCCCGTTAAATTTTGTTGAATGGCGCCTGTTCCAGAGTTTTTTTACCTGATGTGCATTTCCTTTGCTATCGTAGGCAAACAGCTCTTCAGGAATAACTGTGAATGCACAACGTGTTCCGGTAAAACCAGCAGTTTTTGAAAAACTCCTGAATTCGATGGCCACCGATTTAGCGCCTTCAATTTCATAAATCGAATGTGGGATTTCTTCATCCTGAATAAATGCCTCATAGGCTGCATCGTAAAGAATAATACTTTTATTGGCAATGGCAAAATCCACCCATTTTTTCAACTCTTCTTTTGAGGCAACTGTCCCGGTTGGGTTATTCGGATAACACAAGAAAATCAGGTCAGGAGTTTCAGTTGGCAATTCAGGAATAAAATTGTTTTCTTCTGTACAAGGCATATAAATAATTCCATCGTAATAACCATTTGCCTGGCAAGTGCCTGTTTTACCTGACATAACTGTAGTGTCGGCATAAACCGGGTAAACAGGGTCACAAATACCAATTTTGTTATTATGTCCAAAAATTTCCTGAATATTACCGGTATCACATTTTGAACCATCAGAAATAAAAATTTCATCAGCACTGATATTTACTCCACGAGCCTGATAAGAATTTTCAGCAATAGCTTTCCGTAGAAATTCATATCCCTGTTCAGGGCCATACCCTTTAAATGTATTGGCATTTGCCATTTCATCCACGCCCTCATGAAATGCTTTAACAACAGAAGGAGCCAGGGGTTTGGTTACATCACCTATTCCCATTTTAATAACTTTTTTATCGGGGTTTGCTGTAATAAATTCAGAAACCCGCCTGCCAATTTCAGGAAAAAGATATCCTGCCTGAAGTTTTAAATAGTGTTCGTTAATAAGTGCCATTTTATAAAAAGTTTATTTAATATTCTGTTTTAATAAGGTTGACAAAGTTAAGAAATTGCTTATTCCAGAAAAGGTTATCTTTCTAAATAGAGTTTTTTTGGCAAATATTATAGATTCGATTAACATTCTTATTCATAAATGAATTAAAACTTTTTGATATCTCAATTGCAGAAAGTTTTAAAACAATATGTTTTTTTCTGTCAGATTAAAACAGAATATTACAAATTTTTGACAATCTTTAAATTTGCCTCAATATTAAGAAGTTGTAAAACATCAGGTTTTTTGAGGCATAGCTGATTGATCTTATATATTGTTCAAGTAATTTTTTGTTAATTTGATAACTGATGCTGTCATTTTCACAAAAATTGATTAGCAATTAAATAATTAATTACTGAAAGAAATGGAAAATTTTGATTGGGAAAAATTAGGTTTTGGATACAGGAAAGCAGACCATAATGTTAGGTGCTATTATCGAAATGGCGAATGGGGAGAGTTGGAAATCAGCACATCAGAAACCATTAATATTCATATGTCGGCAACGGCATTACATTACGGGCAGGAAGCATTTGAAGGATTAAAGGCATTCAAAGGCAAAGATGGAAAGATCAGGATTTTCAGAATGGATGAAAATGCAAAAAGAATGCAGGATTCCAGCGATGGTATTTTAATGGCCAAAATGCCTGTTGATAAATTTCAGGAAGCTGTGCGAATTGCGGTTAAAATGAATGAACGTTTTGTTCCGCCTTATGAT
Organism: Mariniphaga sp.; assembly: GCA_013203525.1. Taxonomy (GTDB): domain Bacteria; phylum Bacteroidota; class Bacteroidia; order Bacteroidales; family Prolixibacteraceae; genus JABMQB01. The sequence continues at coordinate 1,594 of JABMQB010000467.1, read as the reverse complement.
TCGGGAGCTGCATTGTATATACGTCCATTGTTAATTGGTACTGGTCCGCAGATTGGAGTTAAACCGGCTGATGAATACCTGTTTTTGGTCTTTGTAATGCCAGTTGGGCCTTATTTCCCAGAAGGATTTATGCCAACAGATTTGGTAATTATGCGCGAATTTGATCGTGCTGCACCTCAAGGTACCGGAAAATATAAAGTAGGTGGTAACTATGCTGCCAGTATGGTTGAAGGAAAAAAAGCTAAAGAGGGTGGTTTTTCTGCAGTTCTTTACCTTGATAGTAAAGAGAAAAAATACCTGGATGAATGTGGTCCGGCCAACTTCTTCGGCATAAAAAATAATACGTATATCACACCCTTGTCTGATTCTATTTTACCGTCGATTACCAATAAAAGTTTGATGGTTTTGGCAGAAGAAATGGGACTGGCGGTTGAACGCAGGAAAGTACCCTATGAGGAACTTTCTGAATTTGATGAAATTGGTGCATGCGGAACTGCTGCAGTGATCTCCCCCATAAAAGGAGTTTATGATGCAGATAATGATAAATGGTTTAAATACGGCGATGAACCAGGAGAATGGTCAACAAAATTGTACAATAAAATTCGTGCTATCCAATACGGTGACGAGCCTGACTCATATGGATGGGTTGAGGTTATTGAGTAATTGAATTTTAACGAATAATATATTAAGCCCGGTTTTTACCGGGTTTTTTTTATGGGTGCCTGTAACATTTCACAATGTTCACCGTCATATGTTATGTAGTGCCCAAAGCCATTGAATGACAGTTGAGGAATATAATAGTGCAGTTGACTTGTTTTCAGACCGTGTATACAGGTTTGTGCTTAAAAATATTAGGGATAGCCACAAAGCTGAAGACATTGTACAGGATAGTTATGAGAAGCTCTGGAAAAACTATGATTCAGTAAATTTCCTCAAAGTTAGGCAATATCTTTTTTCAACTGCTTACCATACTTTAATCGACCGCATAAGAAAAGAAAAGCGGATTAGTTCAACTGAAGATATGAAGTTGATGGAACGTGGTCATAATAGTCAGTTCTCAGATATTAAAGAAATATTAAACCAGGCAATTGAACAACTGCCTGAAGTACAGAAAATGGTTTTGCTTTTAAGAGATTATGAAGGGTACTCATATAAAGAAATTGCGGAATTGGCAGCTTTAACCGAATCGCAGGTAAAAGTTTATATTTACCGGGCGAGGGTATTTTTGAAGGAATATATTGGAAGTATTGATGTATTAGTGTAGCATGAGAATTAGAAGGGAAAATTACGAAGAGTTTTTTCTCGATTACCTTGAAGGTAACCTTGAAGAAAAACTGGTGGATGAATTTATTGAATTTCTCCAGCAAAATCCCGATTTAAAGAAAGAACTTAGAAGTTTTGAATTTTATACAGCTGATGCAGTAGATAAGATTTTTCCGGATAAAGAAAGGTTGCATAAAGAAAAATTTGACTCTACCACTAAATTTAATTTTGCCTCAGTTGGTATCCTTGAAAATGACCTAACGGAGGAAGAAAAAGAAGAGTTTGTACAATACCTTGAAAAACATCCTGAAAAACAAAAAGAGTTTGAATT
>JABMQB010000466.1 GCA_013203525.1 Mariniphaga sp. | reverse complement strand
GCCATCGCCGGAGCCAGATTCGTGGTGTCGCTTAATGGCGACATTTTATCGCCAAAATAAGCACCACTAATAATTGCACCGGCAACTACTGCTTCGTTCATTCCAATAGCTTTACCTATTCCAAGAAGGGCAATACCAATTGTGGCAATAGTCGACCATGAACTGCCTGTAGCAATACTCACAATTGCACTTACTACAACAGCTGTAAACAAAAACATTTTGGGATTAATAATATCTAAACCGTAATATATCATAGCCGGAACTACGCCACTTATCATCCATGTTCCTGCCAACGAACCTATTAACAATAATATTAACATTGATGGCATTGCTGATCCAATTGTACTCACAATCTTTTTCCTTACATTTTCCCATTTAAAACCTAATCTCCAGGCAACAATTCCAGCTACTGTGGCTCCCAGAAGCAGCGCTATCTGGTTCGGTCCGGCTAATGTGTCTTCAAAAAGGATAACATTAAAAGCAAGTAATGTGATCAAAAATATTAATGGAATAAGTGCTTCGAAAAGGTTGGATTCCCGTTTCATAAAGATTTTTTTAACAATTGTGAATGTTCTTGTTCATTCATTCACAATAATAATCAAATTTGCTGTAATTTATCCCCGTAATATGTAATTAAGGGAGAATATTACTAATGTATAACCGGATAATTTATTATATCATACTTCGTTATAAATTAGGAGAAAGTTAATTATGGTTCGTATTTACATTAAAGTAGGAATACTTGTATTTTTATTTTTCATAAATTCTTTGGGTTTAAATGCCCAGAAAAAATTGGGTTTCCCGGTTGTTGGCAATATTATTTCGGAAACCGGGCCAACAGAAAATGCCAGAGCTACAATTTTTGAAGATGGACGTGAAATACAAGTTATTGGAATTGATGGAAATGGGAAGTTTAACTTAACTTTTTTATTTAATCACGATTATATATTGGTTTTATCAGGAGATGAACGGTTTCAGAAAAAAATTCAAATTTTAACATTTGTCCCAACCCATGTATTAAACAGCAGTTCCGATTTTCCTCCGTATGTTCTTGAACAGAGTCTTTTTAAAGAAATAACAGGAATTGATAAAAGCTTTTCAGATAATATAATTATTAAATTATTTTACGATCCGGGAGTTGATAATTTTATTTCTGAAGTGTTTTATAATGATGGACAAATTCAAAAGCAAATAGAAAATGCTATTTGGCGTTCGCAACAGGTAGGAAAAACTGCCGATGAGCTAGCCAGGCTTACCGATGCTGAATTACGTCTCATGCGGCAGGAATATAACCAATGGATAAAAGAAGCAGCTTTTGATTATCAGGAAGCAAGATATCAGGCCGCACTTATGGGCTATAAAGCTGCTAACAGGCTATTTCCTGAAGAACAATTCCCAATTGACAGGATTGCTGAAATAAATGACTTATTACTTGCTCTGCAGATTACCGCCAATCTAGACCAGGTTCAGGAAGAAAAATTCCGCGAATTAATTAACCAGGCTGATGCTGAATTTAATTCAACGGAGTATGATTTGGCTAAGGGTTTATATAGGCAGGCCTTAAACATAAAAATTAACGATTCGCATGCAATAAGTAGAATTCAGGAAATTGATAAAATACTTGCTGTTCAAATTGCAGATTCAGAATATGCGGATATTATTGAAGAGGCTGATCGTTTGTTTGTTAACAGTAATCTGGAAGTTGCAAAAACAAAATATAATGAAGCTTTAATACTTCGGCCAAAGGAAGATTATCCCAAACGTAGGTTAAAAGATATTGAGGATGAAGAAGACCGGCTTGAAAAAAATGAATTACAGCTTCAACGTTACCAATTGGCAATCGCTGAAGGTGATGAATTCAGGGAAAAGACCCAATATTTACGTGCAAGGGAAACTTACGAATGGGCAATGAGTTTTAAACCCGGCGATGAGATTGCACAAGAAAGAATTTCGCAGATTGATGAATTAATGAGGCTTGAAAAAATCGATAAGGATTATGAAAAGCTAATAACTGATGCTGATAAATCATTTAAAAAAGAAGATTACTCTAAAGCTGTTCAATCATACAATGAGGCACTTTTATTGAAGCCCGATGAGGAATACCCTCAAAACCAGGTCGCGATAATAAATAACATTCTTGAAAATGACAATGCAAGAATTTTGGCTGATCAGCAGTATCAGGCTAAAATTAAAGAGGCAGATGGTCAGTTTGTTGAAAAGAATTATAGCAGGGCAAAAAACTTTTATTCCGAGGCATTATTAATTAAATCAGATGAAAAATACCCTACAGATAAAATTGCTGAAATTGACAGGATTGTTGCTGAAATCGAAAAACAAAAACTAGAAGATGAAAAATACAATGAGTTAATTACATTAGCTAATGCTGCTTTAGATATATCAGATTACCAAACTGCCAAAACTCATTTTGATGAGGCTCGTGAAGTAAAACCACGAGAAAGGTATCCTGTTCAAAAGGTTGATGAAATTGAGACAATTTTAAAAAATATTTCGGAAGCTGAAGAAAATTATAGAAAAGCAATCAGCGAAGCCGATAAAAATTATAACCGCGAATTATATACACCGGCCCGAACTTTTTATAGCCAGGCATTATCATTTAAGTCAGGCCAAGAATATCCTGAAATGATGATACTGCGAATTGACTCTGTTGAAAATGCAATGGTTCTTGCTCAAAAAGCAGAACTGAATAGGTTAGATTCGTTAAACAAAGAAAAGGACAAAAATTATAATGAATTAATTGCAGCTGCAGATATAAATTTTAATAGTAGCCAATTTGAAGAAGCGCGCGTGTTTTATGAAAAAGCTCTGGAAATAAAATCCGATGAAGCATATCCAAAACAACGCTTGGAAGCAATTAAGGATATCATTAATAAATTGGCAGATCAGAAAAAAGAATATGAAAAACTTATTGCAGAAGCCGACAAGCAATTCGAAAAAGAATTATTTGTTGATGCACGTGAATCATATTTGAGCGCGAAATCATCAAAACCCGACGAAATTTATCCTGATGAGATGGTTTCTAAAATCGATTCCATTGTTAATGCAAGAACCATTGCACAGAAACAAAAGGAGGCGGAACAGAAGAAAATAGAGGAGGCTCAGCAAACTAAGCTAATAGCCGACCAGGAAATTCTTGATAGAAATTACAATCAGGCTATAACTCAGGCTGATAATTTTTATAATTCTGATCAATATCAAAGTGCAATTGATTCATATAAAGAAGCCCAGAATTTAAAACCTGGAGAAATATACCCTGAACAACGGATTATTGAAATTGAGGGTATTTTGGCTGATATTCTAATAAATGATCAGGGATATACAAAATCAATAGCTGATGCAGACAAAGCCTTTGAAAAGCAAAATTACGATGAAGCCAAAATGGCTTATAACAATGCACTTGTATTTAAACCGCAAGAAAATTACCCAAAAAACCAATTGATAAAAATCAGTGAAATTGTTGAGCAGTTAGCTCGTGATACAGAAAAAGAATTAAACTACCAAAATGCCATTACTGAGGGTGATGGATTATTTGGTAAGAACAGTTTTAATCAGGCCATTTCTGCGTATCGTCAGGCACTTACATTTAAACCGGAAGAAAAATATCCTCAGGATCAAATTCGGTTAGCAGATGCCAGAGTTGAAGAACAAGAAAAATTGGCTAACCTGGAAAAATCATATTCAGATGCAATAAATGCTGCCGATGCAGCATTTAACAATGCTGACTACGAGAATGCTGAGAAAGGATATAACAATGCAATAAGGATCAAACCAAATGAAAAGTATCCAAAAGAGAGGCTTAATTTAATTGTCGGGCAGATAAAAGATGAAATAATGAGGGAGCGATATAATGTCCTAATTACAGAAGGCGATAAATTATTCAACTTAAAGGAATATTACAATTCTCGTGATAAATATTTTGCAGCATTAGTAATAATTGCGGGAGATGAATATGCACAAAACAGGATAGATGAGATTGATGCGATTTTGGCTGCTTTGGCAAAAGCTGAAGAGGAACGCAAAGAACTGGAAAGGAAATATGCACAGGCAATAATTTTTGCTGATAAGGAATTTACCGAAGGAGGATATCCCGATGCTGTAAAATATTACAACGAAGCGTTGAGTTTTAAACCTGATGAAATTTAT
>JABMQB010000465.1 GCA_013203525.1 Mariniphaga sp. | reverse complement strand
TTTGATATTAATATTCTTATTGATGCGTCAAGAAATCCGATTTTCCCAGGTGATTCTATAACATTTTTTGCAACAGTTGAAGACCATGGAGCTAATCCTGTTTACGAATGGAGAGTGAATAATGAGGTTGTGCAAAGCGGCCCTGACAGTATTTATTTTACTTCTTCAATTTATGCTGATGCTGTAATTACCTGTTCTCTGATATCACATGAATCTTGTGCAGATCCAAATCCTGCTTTATCTAATGAATATTACGTGAAAGTTGAAAGTCCGGTGGTATTTTTCCCTAATTCTTTCAAACCATCAAGTACGCGTGGGAATAATATTTTTAAAGCTGTTACCAGTTTGACTTATATTCCAAGCTATAATCTCACAATTTATAATAGATGGGGACAGAAAATATTTTCAACTAATAATGTTACCGAAGGATGGGATGGAAAGATCAATGGCGAATTTGCTCCTGCCGGTGTATATGTCTGGGTTGTGAATTACAGTTATAGCAAGGATTTAAATTCCGGTGGTACTGAAATAAAGGATAAGGGGACAGTTACACTTATAGAATGATTTTAGATTTTTTCATTAACAACAAAACATTCAATCTAAATCTAAAACCTCAATTTTATTTCCGAACTTACTTTAATGTTAGCTTTGTATCAGATAGTATATCCTATACTTTTGAAGTTAGTATTGAGAAACCTGTAAGTGGCGGACATAGTTATTTGAATGGCATTATTTTATCCGAGTCATTTAATCTACATGATACTATAATACCTGTTAATTTGAACTTTAGTTATTTGATTGAATGACTCTAAATGACTGAAAGGAATCCATACGACCAAATGGAAATCCGTATGGATGGACGGACTTCCATTCGGTCATAGGGGGAATAAGGGTATAGAGATATAGAGGTATAGAGGTATAAATGTGCTAATATCCATATTTCCCCTATTATTTAATCTTAACAAACTTATCCTGTACCGTATATCCGTCTTCCATCCGGAATTGAATAGTATAGAATCCTTCAGGAAGATTGCTGGTATTTATCCGCGTAATTTGTTTACCAAATGACTTTGTTTCTTTCTGTTGATATACTACCTTGCCAATTTGGTTTAAAAGACTCAGTTGATATGATGATTCTTTATTTAGAACAAACTCAATAGTTAAATAATTTTTAGCAGGATTAGGATAGATTTTTATCTGTTCGGAAAACAATTCATTAATTCCAGTACAATCGTTAATTGTTACTTGATAATCTTCTGTGGTTTTAGAACACCCGTCTGCATTTTCTTCGGTAACATTAATATAACCTGTTCCGGGTGTACCCCATTGTATTGTAATCTCGTATGTTCCTGCACCGGAAATAATTGTTCCGCCTGTCACATTCCATGCATAAGTACTTCCTGGATTATCATTTGTTGAATAAACAGCTATTTCATTGTTACATATAAGTATATAGCCGGAAATCTCGGGATTTGGGGATTCAAAAACCATTACATCAAGTTCATCTGAAGGTGACCCGATAAAGCACTCATTTTCACCTTCCACAGAAATGAATGAGCTTCCCGAGTAGCTCTCATCCCAATCAACAGTGGCTTCCAATCCTGTTCCTGTTATTGTTCCTGCTTCCGGAGGGATTAGTGTCCATATATAAGTGTCAGCATTTGTTGCACCTTCTGTATTATATTGTGTATCATCACTATTATTACAAACTTCAATAGGTCCTGTGGGAGTAGATGCCTGCTGAGGCGGGTAAATTATGTATATCCATGCATTACCTACCATATCTTCTGAACAGTAATCATTTGAACCTTTTGCTGTAAATATACCTTCATCGGTTTGATAACCAAAGGTGATAGGTGATCCTGTTCCTGCAACTAAATTTCCGGTAGCTGTACCATCAAGGTATAATTCATAATCAACATTAATTTCTGAGCCGTCAAGTGTAAGTTCAATCCCTGTTCCACCTTCACAGTATCCGCCGCCATTTGATAATGTATAAGCAACAGGTATGGCATGCAAGGTTGCCTGAAGATCTTGTGACCAAATACCGTTACCACATTCATTTTCAGCTCTGACCTTCACAGTATAATTGCCTGTCCATATGCTTGCTGAATTGAATGTTCCAACAGTGCCATTTCCTGTCATAATACCTGCATCCGTTGGATCAACTTCCCATGTATATAATGAGGCATAAGTTACGCTATTGGTTGTGTATTGGAAACTTCCATCTTCACATGTATTTGTCGGTCCTGAAGGAGTATTTGCCTGTGCAGGTATTGTTTTAACTAGTATCAAATCAGATTGCAGCAAAGTATCAGTGACTGTTCCATCGGAAACGATAAGTTCTACATCATAATTTCCATTTGTATTATAAGTTACAACAGGGTCTTGTGTTGTAGATGTTGGTGGTGTCCCACCTGTAAAAGTCCAATCCCATGAAATGATATTTCCAAGTGAATTGTCATTGAACTGAATGGATCCAGCTTCACAGACTGTGGAATCACTACAAGAAAAATGTGCTGTTGCCTGCATAGGCTGAAGATTATTGAGCGCTACTTTTGTTCCCTGCATAATTTCCTTTGAATCCTCATCCTGGATAAAAGCAACAAGCTCACAATGATCGGTAACCCATGAAGCATCCTTAGTAAACTGTAAGTATAATGTTATTTCATCTCCTCCTGTGAAATCCAGTGTAGTGCCAAAATGGTCTGGAACCATTAATCTTTCAACAAAATTACATTCCGTCATGCCATGCCATGAATAAGCAATATCTGATTCCGTCAGCACCAATTG
>JABMQB010000464.1 GCA_013203525.1 Mariniphaga sp. | reverse complement strand
GTTCGGAAAACTATTGATTCAGATTACCAATTGCGTTTGTCGCCTTCATCAGACAACAAATATATCGCATATGAATATCCCACTAATTTGAAAAGCAATAACTATGACATCCATCTGTTAAGCATAAATAGTAATTATGAAACCGTACTGACAAATCATCCAGCAAGTGACAGATTATTAGGCTGGATGCCTGGTAGTAATAAAGTTCTTTTTACCAGTAACCGCTCAGGCTCATGGGATTTATGGAGTGTACAGGTTGAAAATGGGAAATTATTAGGCTTGCCAGTAAGAATTCTGCCTGAAATCGGAGAGATTTCTCCCCTTGGATTTACAAAAGATGGTTCACTCTATTATAGTATTTTTTCAAGAATGTTTACTGGTCTTATAACATCATTTAACATGGAAACCGGTATTGCCGGACAGATGGAATCAAAAAGATCAATACCCGGTTCTGTCAATTTTGTTGAATGGTCACCTGATGGAGAGTCTGTAGCATACGGAAAAGAAGAAAAGAGACCGGATGATTATTTTTGTAAACTCTGTGTTCAAGACTTAACAACCGGGACAGAACGTTGCTTCGATGAAAATTTCAGACTCTATAATAATTCTATTCGTTGGAATTCCGATAACCAGACTATCCTTGCTGTTGGTTATGATGAAACCAAACGTGGACAGAAAAATTACTTTGGAGGTATTTATTCCTTTGACACGAAAACTGGTCAAATGAATGAAATTCTTCTTTTAAAAGGAATTGAAAATGACATAAATCCTCTTTATGTTGCAGTTGCTGAATGGTCTTCGGATGCTAAAAGTATTTTTTATGTAAGTTATTCCCTTGATGGAGATCAAACAGAAAATCGGATAACTAAATACGTATTGAAAACAGGGGAAGAAAAAGTAATCTATAAAGGTAAAAATTTAAAAAGGATACTCAGGTTGTCTCCAACATCAGACAATTTACTTTTTGCATATGTAAATCCTGAAAATAAAGAAGTTCATATTTGCACTATTCCGGCAGAAGGTGGTGAGGTTCTAGAAATATGTACTTCGCAGGAAACGGACAGACTTAGTACTGCTGCATGGTTTCCTGACGGAAAGAGTATATTCTTCGCAGAAACCCCGACATTGGATTATTCTAAACTGTGGCGTGTTTATTCTGACGGTGGAAAACCTCAATATGTTTGCCAATTGCCGCATCTGGATGTTTGTTTGAGTATTCATCCGTCAGGACAAAAAGTTGCTCTTACTTATGGCGAACAAACTACCGAAATCCGAAAAATCGAAAATCTGGAACAGGGACTTAATAATATCTATAGTCAAAATGAATAAGAGGAATTGACGATAATTAATTAAAATTCAAAATAACAATCAGCCGGAAGCAAAAGTTTCCGGCTGTTTTTGAAACCAAGGATGGCATCTCTTTAAATTTAAGGTTAGTTCCATCCGCCACCTGGCGGAAATAGATGCCATCCGGTAGTTCATAGTTTATCTTTTTGACCCACCCCAAACCCCTCCCTTCGTGAAGGGAGGGGCTGCACAAATGTTAAAATTTGAATTTTATGAAAATCAGGGGTGGGTAAATAAATGATACGCAAAATAAATGCTGATTAATGAATTACCTCGCAGCAGAGCTAACCAGGTATCAAAATGGATTTCTCAAATACTAATTGGTTGAGTGATAATTATCCAACTTTTACACTTTGTCCGATTCTTGACAGAATTTCTCCAATTATTAACACCTAACTGTTTGATTTTTCAGATATTTGCTTATAATTAGCTAAACGGTAAATATGAAATCCAAAAAATCGGGTTCACAAAGGCAAAAAACCGTATTGTATTATACTCTTGCTGTAATATTACCCGGCATTTTATTGGGTTATCTGGCCTACCGCGGCATCCGTAACGATCAGGCTCTGCGCGAGAAAGAGAGCAGGAAGAAGCTTGAAATGAACAGCCAGGCTTTTTTTACTGAAATTGATTCAAGCTTTGTACAGTTTTTGAATGAACAGGCCACCGACTCACTGCTGTCAGGATTCAAAAAAGGCGATCCTTCAATGCTGGTGTTATTTGCTAAGGATTCCAGTGGTTCAAAAAAACTTTTAACACATCAACTGCTTTATCTCCCGGCCGAACTACTGGATGTCAAACCTGTGCAGATAAGCCAGCCAACCAACATAAATGAAGGTCAACGGCTGGAGTTTATTGAACACAGGTTTTCGGAAGCACTCCAATTTTATCAAGATAAAATCCTAAAAACAACTAATCAGGCAGAAAAAATTCTAGCGCTGGTGACATCGGCCAGATTATATAACAAGATGGGGCAACCCAACCTGGCTGAAAATTTATACAACGAGATCCGGAATAATTACCCGGTAAGCCTTCTAAACGAAAAAATACCTCTTGGACTGATGGCCGGCCTGGAAATTTTGAAAATTAACAAGGATGCCGGAGAAATGGAAAAAATGAGGAACAATTCCCGGCAATGTCTGGAGCTTTTACTTCACCCTCCCTGCGAATACGACAAAAACCAATTTGACTTGTTTTACCAATCTTTCAAAGAGATTATCCCAAATCCAGATTCTGTGGTTGATTCCCTGTTTGCAGAACTCGATACTCAAAAAACCCGCACCAATTACCTTATCCAAATACTCAGTAGCCCGGATATGATAAAAAGTAATGGCAATAATCATTTTGTCGGTAGCAAAATTGGAATGTCAGCTATCCCGATTAATTCTAATGAGATGGTAGCCATGTATTTGTTTGGGGATACAAACAATGGCATACAAACCGGAATGGTAATTGATTTCCCGGTTTTTCTGAAATCTATATCAGAAAAACTGATCAAAAAACTCGATCCAAATTCTTCCATAAACGTAAAAATTGAAGATAATAACAAAAGGCTGATTTTTTCAAAGGTTATTAAAGAAGAAACCAGTTATCTTTCTTTCTCTTTTCCCGAAAATCTCCCCCAATGGAAATTATTGCTTTGGGAAAATAAACCTGGTTTTTTAGCATCCTTATTAAAAGAAGGAAGCGGCATCTATCTTTATATTTTTATTCTGATCGCACTCCTTATGGTCCTTGGTTTTGTTTTTACCATCTATACCCTCAACGGTGAACTCAGGCTGAATAAGTTAAAATCGGAATTTATATCCAACGTATCGCATGAATTGAAAAGTCCGCTCACTTCAATACGCATGATGACTGAAATGCTGCATCACAAACGGGTTCAGACGGAAGAGCGCAAATCGGAATATTACTCGGCGATGCTGGCAGAAAGCGAACACCTCAGTCATTTAATTGATAATATCCTGGATTTTTCGAAGATAGACGAAAATCGCAGCAAATACGACTTTACCGATTTGGATATAAATGAACTACTTCAGAAGTTTATCGAATCAACCCGCGAAAGGACTCATGAATCCGGTTTTGATATCCGGTATAGTTGCCCCGATCGGGTACCAATCATCCGGGCAGACAAGAATGCGATTCTACAGGTTTTTTATAACCTTGCAGACAATGCAATAAAGTTTTCCGGGACATCAAGGCAAATTGATATTAATTTATTTTCCAAAGAGGATGAATTGCTGCTTTGTGTTAAGGATTACGGAATTGGCATTTCCGATAAAAATCAGGAAAAAATATTTGATCGATTCTATCGCGGCGATGAACCACAGCGGATGGGAATCATGGGAAGTGGGATAGGTTTGACTATCGTTAAAAAAATTATGGAGGCACATAAAGGGCAGCTGACCCTGGAAAGCATTCCGGGTGAAGGAAGCACCTTCTGTATACATTTCCCATTTATTAAAAAATAAACCAAAATGAAACGAGCATGTAAAAGTTTTTACACAAGACTTGTTCCGCATTTTAATCGGGAGGAGGATGATTATAAGCGAGTTCCATATGATACCATAAAAAACAAACAATTATAATCATATGAAAAGGATTTTAATTATTGAAGATGCACCAACAATCCGGATGGCTCTGGAAGATGATTTTAAATTTGAGGGCTACCAGGTCGATACTGCCGCCACTGGTCCGGAAGGCCTTAAAAAGGCATTGAACCTCGACCTTGACATCATCCTCCTTGACCTGATGCTTCCCGGAATGGACGGATTGGATATTTGCAAAGAATTACGGCGGCGCGATATTGGAACTCCAATCATTATGCTTACCGCCAAAAGTCAGCAATTTGATAAAGTGCTTGGGCTTGAACTCGGAGCCGACGATTATGTAACCAAACCGTTCAGTACATTTGAACTCCACGCCCGTGTCAAGGCATTGCTGCGCCGGTCAGTAATCAGAAACAATCAAAATGCTGTTACAACTATACAGCTTGGCCCTTTTATACTGGATCCCTCAAAATACCTGTTTACAAAAAACAACAAACCGGTTCAGCTCACAACTATTGAATTTGCCCTGATGAAGTTGCTGATGCAGCATGCCGGACATGTACTCAAACGAGATAACATTCTAAACGCTGTTTGGGGCGAGGAGGTTTATGTTACACCCAGAACCGTTGATACCCATATTGCCAACCTGAGGAAAAAAATCGAGGATGATCCGGAGCAATCGCACTGGATTACAGGTATACGTGGTGCAGGATACAAATTTAATCCTGATGAATTTTCACCTGATCTTAACCAAACTTAACAGGGCCTTCAAAGGGTTAACACTTGCCCAGGATACCTTTGGAAAAAATAATTCTATTATGAAACGAGCATGTAAAATTAATTTCACAAGGATGATGATTATAAGCGAGTTCCATATGAT
>JABMQB010000463.1 GCA_013203525.1 Mariniphaga sp. | reverse complement strand
TATAATGCAATTCATCTAATTTTTCAAAATCATCATTCGAAATCTGATTTGCTTTTTGAAAGCTATAAAAGCAAGTATGTAATTCACCGCTTGATCCAAGTGCAATATTAAGAAAATTGAGGTACTCTTTTAACCCTCTTCGACAATATCCTTCCGCAATATTTCTGCTTATACTGTGCGACGCATCAATTGCGTTTGCAATGGTCTTTTTCAATTCGAATGGAAAATCTTTCAATATATTACAAGTTAGAACGTATAAGTCAATCGAATCCTGCCAAACCCTGAGTTTTTTAAATCCTCTATTAATATTTTTACGATCCATAAAATATAAGGATTAAAATTATCATTTTTCCAATAATCCATTATTCCAATGTTCCATTTTTCTTCTCACCTTTATTCCTCCACCAGGTAGCAAGTGATGAACCGGTAATATTCATCATCGGACCAAAAATGGCAGGAGCAAGTCCTACTGTTGCAACTTTTCCCATTTGTAAAGCAAGCCCCGATGCAAGCCCTCCATTTTGCATTCCTACTTCAAGGGCAATGGTGCGGCAGTCTTTTTCATTCATTCGTAAAATATATTTACTGACTGTATAACCCAGGCTATAGCCAAACATGTTGTGGATAAAACAAGCGAGTATCAGTAACAAACCTACATCAAGCAGGCTTTCACGTCCGGTTGCTGTTATGATGGTAATAATTATTCCAATTCCAAACATCGAAACCAAAGCCATTGATTTATCGAGCCATTCTTTTCTTCCTTTTGCAAAATATTTAAATACATATGTACCGATTATGGGTAAAAGCATAAACCAGGTAATGTCGCTTAAAATACCTTTTAAAAATACTTGTAATTCAATATCGGAAGTTTGAAAGGATATAAAATTCTTTAATAATATTATTGTTAGAAATCCAACCAACTGAAAAACTAATCCTTTATTGGAAGCCTTTCGGTACATAAACACATTAAAAATTAATCCGGCAATAATTGGGAGGATGATCATATTAAAAATGTCAAGCATCATTTTCCAGAAATTAACTTCAATAAGTTCCCCGGCAAAAGTTTTCATGAGCAATGGAGTAAGTAAAGGCGATAAGAGAGTAGCAACCGCAGTTAATGTAACCGATAGTGCCAAATTTGCTTTTGCAATAAACGACATTACGTTTGAAGCTAAACCGCTGGGTGAAGATCCAACTAATACAATACCAGCTGCAATTTCGGGAGGAAAATTAAACATAGTGGCTACTGTAATTCCAACAATTGGCATAATTGTAAACTGGCATATAATTCCGGCAATCACACCTTTTGGCATTTTAATAACACCCGCAAAATCTTTCAGGCTCATTTGCGAACCCATTCCAAACATTATAATTTGTAGTAATGGGACAATCAGTTTTTTTAATTCAAAACCACCAACCGAAAGGAATAATTGAGGATAATACATTGCCACGGTTACGGCTGTAAAAATCCATAGAGAATAGGAAAAACCTTTAAACAGTTGATTTCCCCTAACTGCAATTGCCATTGAAACAAAGCCAAGGATCATAAAGGGCCCTGTTAAAAAATTTTGTTCGGTTATATAAAAAATAATGAAAGCGATAAAAAAAAGTAAACCAATGTACAGGAAAAGTTTATAGGTAGTATTTTTCACAGTCAGTTTGATTTAGTTGTTAGTGTAACGAACATAAACTTTTTTTAGGACTTTTCTGAATATTTCGCTGAAAAAAATTGTGTCTGATCAGTATTTATAAGATATATGTCGATTTTTTTTATTTATATGCAGATTTTAAATGAGATATAATTCAAACCCTGATTATATCATATTCAGTTTGCTTAAAAATTATTATATTTTGCGCCTCAATCAATAAAAACTAATCAGTTATGAACAAGCTACTTATGTTGTTAATTGTTTTTGGAATAATAATTTCAGGTTGCAAAAATGAACCTAAAGAATCAGTGTCTATGGAAAACCCATTTTTAAAGGAGTGGACAACTCCGTTTGGTGTACCACCTTTTGATGAAATTCAAGAAGATCATTATATCCCTGCAATTGATGCAGGAATTGCTGAACAGCAGGCAGAAATAAATGCTATTGTTGAAAATGCTGAGGAGCCTACTTTTGAAAATACTATTCTTACTCTTGACGAATCCGGTGAATTGCTAAATAAAGTAGGTGGTGTTTTTGGTCCGTTAAATTCTGCTAATACGAATGATAATATGCAGGCTTTGGCAAGAGAGATTTCACCAAAAACTACTAAGCATCGTGATAATATTTCGATGAATGCAGGTCTTTTTCAGAAAGTGAAAACAGTTTATGACAAAAGAAATGAATTGGGATTAGATGCAGAACAACTCAGAGTTACCGAGAAATTTTATGAGGGTTTTGTTCGGAATGGTGCAAACTTAAATCCGGCAGATCAGGAAAAACTGAAAGGATTAAATGAAGAGCTTTCTAAATTGAGCCTTCAGTATGGAGAAAATATTCTGGCAGAAACCAATAAGAATTTTAAACTTGTAATTGATAATAAAGAAGATCTTGTTGGTCTTCCCGAAGATGTTATTATCCGGGCAGCCGAATCAGCACAAAGAGCTGATACAGCAGGTAATTGGGTTTTTACCCTTGCGAAACCAAGTATGTTACCTTTTCTCCAGTTTTCTGAAAAACGTGATTTACGTGAAAAATTATACCGCGGGTATTTTATGCGTGGCGACAATGACAATGATAATGACAATAAAGAAATAATTAAAAAGATTGTAAAATTTCGCGATGAGCGAGCTAAATTACTGGGCTTTAATAATCATGCTGAATATGTTATTGATGTAAACATGGCAAAAACACCACAGGCAGTGTATGATTTCCTTTGGAAACTTTGGGAACCTGCCCTGGAAATCTCAAAACAGGATGTGAAAGAAATGCAGGCAATTATTGACAGAGAAGGCGGCGGTTTTAAACTGGCATCGTGGGATTGGTGGTATTATTCTGAAAAACTAAGAAAAGAAAAATTTGACCTTGATGAAGCAGAAATAAAACCATATTTCAGCCTTGAAAAGGTTACCGAAGGAGTATTTTATGTTACCGAACAATTGTATGGAATAAAGTTTATTCCAAGAAAAGATTTGCCAACTTATCATGAAGAAGCAACACCTTATGAAGTACAGGAAGCCGATGGTTCGCATTTAGGAGTTTTATATATGGATTTCCATCCAAGAGACGGTAAAAGGGTAGGAGCATGGTCAACCGGATTTCGTGGGTCTTCATATAAAAACGGGGAAAGAATTTCAGAGATTGGTTCAATTGTAATGAATTTCACACGGCCGGCAGGTGATACTCCGGCTCTTTTAAGTTTTGACGAAGTATCAACATTCTTCCATGAATTTGGGCATGCATTGCATGGTTTGTTTACCGATGGCCCGTATAAAAGAACTGCCGGCAGGGTTCCGCGCGATTTTGTTGAGCTTCCTTCACAAATTATGGAAAACTGGTGTGCGCATCCTGATGTTATGAAAGTGTATGCAAAGCATTTCGAAACCGGTGAAATAATACCCGATGAATTAATAGATAAAATTGTAAAAAGCGGGCATTTTAACCAGGGATTTATCACCGGTGAATATGTAGCTGCTTCATTACTCGATCTTGATTATCACACGGTTGAAAATCCGGTAATTGATGATGTACGCGTTTTTGAAAACGCAGCTATGGATAAAATTGGACTTATTCCTGAATATATTCCACGTTACCGGAGTACTTACTTTTCGCATATTTTTGCAGGAGGTTACTCTGCTGGTTATTATGTATATATATGGGCTGCAGTGCTTGATACCGATGCATTTAATGCATTTAAAGAAACAGGTGATATTTATAATAAAGAAGTTGCTTCAAAATTCAGGGAATTACTTGCTAAATCAGGTTCTGATGAAGGAATGAATGTTTACCTTAAATTCCGGGGTAAAGAACCATCCATTGATCCGCTTCTTGCAAAACGAGGATTGGATAAAGTGAATTAGAAAAGAAAAATTAATATATAAAAAAATCGTGCTGCATTTATGTAATACGATTTTTTTATGTCTTATAAATAGCAAATAAGAGTTTTTGCTCATCATATTCAGAGATTTCCTTATTAAAAATAGCTTGTTGATAAGTTATTTTTATAATTCTAAAACTGACGGAATTATTAAAACTTATACCAGATAAAAATGTTATTTTTAATGAATGGATGAGTATGAAGCGGATTTTATGGATATTATTTTGTGCGGTAGGATTTATCAGTAATGGTCAGATCTCGTACGTTCCTGCCTCACCATACCCAATTGAAATTGATCAGGCAGATGGTTCAAAACTTACCCTTTTTGCTTATGGTGACGAGAAATTCCATTTTTCTGTTACCGAAGATGGCTATACTGTTGTGAAAAATGAAGAGGGAATTTATGAGTATGCTGAATTAGGAACGGATGGAGAACTTATTCCTTCAGGATATTCAGCCAAAAATTTAAGTGAACGTGAAAGTTTGGATTTAAACTATCTGACAAACACCTCAAAAAGAATTAAACCTCAATATATTGAACCGCAGGAGGTCTTAAAATCCGGGACAATTGAAAAGGCTTTTCCGACCTCCGGTGACCGAAAAGTTTTATTGCTTTTGATTAAATATCCTGACCTGAATTCAACATATTCTGTTGGAAGTTTTGATAATTTGATGAATCAGTCGAATTATGGCGGCAATGGTTCGATGCGTGATTATTATCAGGAAAACTCTGATAATGATTTAAATCTTGATATTGATGTGTTTGGATGGTACGAAGCCGAACATGATTATTTATATTATGGCGATAATAATGGAGATGATGTGGCAAGGGAGTTGGTTGCCGAAGCTGTTGATGCAGCGGAAGCAGCAGGTGTAAATTTTGCGTTATATGATAATGATGAAAATGGAACTGTCGATAATTTAATGGTGGTACATTCAGGGCCGGGAGCTGAGCAAGGCTCGCAAAAAGATTACATTTGGTCGCATAGCTGGGTACTTAGTGGTAGTTATAGCCGCGAATATGATGAAGTTGATATTTATGGATATATAATTCAACCAGAAACCAGGTCGTATGGCATGGTAGGGATTGGTGTATTTTGCCATGAATTTGGACATGCTTTAGGATTACCAGATTTGTACGATACTGACGATTCTTCGGAAGGGCTTGGAAATTGGTGTTTAATGGCAGGGGGTTCCTGGTTAAATCAGGAGAGAACTCCTGCAATGATGTCGGCTTGGTGCCGTGAAGATTTGGGATGGATTAGTCCAACTGTAATTCCCTGGCCAATTACAGCACCTTACGAACACAGCTACAGTTTACAGCCTTCAGCAACTTCAACTCAATGTTATAAAATCAAAACACAAAATTCTAACGAATACTTTCTTCTTGAAAATAAATATAAAACAGGATTTAATGCATCCCTTCCAGGTTCAGGTCTGGCGATTTTTCATGTCAATACAAATCGACCTGATAATGATAATGAATCGAATAAGCTTGTTGACCTTGAAGAAGCAGATGGAGATGATGACCTTGATAATAACAGCAATAGAGGTGATTCAGGTGATGTTTACCCGGGTTCTTCAAACAATACAACATTTAATGATATTACATATCCCAATTCTAAAACTTACACTTCTCAATCGACTGGGATTGAAATTTCGGGAATTGAATTAAGTGGTTCAACGGTTAATTTTACTTTAGGCAATGTTGCTGATCCTCAACCGAATTTAACGTTTAATTCTTCGCAAAATAATTTTGTTGTAAACGGAACGAATATTGAAATCGATTTGCAGGTACAAAATAGCGGAGATGCAAGTGCAGGGTCATTTACAGTTGGTTACTATCTTTCCACAAATAGTATAGTTGAAACATCCGATTATTTAATTGGGACTGATGTAATAAGCTCCCTGAATTCCGGATTTTATACTGATATTGGTCATAATATGGACATATCAACAATTCCAGGTTTGCCGAATGGAAGTTATTATATTGGGTATATTATTGATTATCTGGAAACAGTAAGCGAATCAAACGAAGATGATAATGATTTTATAAATATAGGGCTTCAGGTAGAAATTAATTCGCTTCCTAATTTAACGTATGTAAATGGAGAAAATGGATTATTAATTAATGGAAACACTATTAGTATTGAGTTAGCTGTTCTTAACAATGGGAACTCAACTTCTTCAGCTTGTAGGGTGGGTTATTATTTATCAACCGATCCATCTATTTCTACATCCGATTATCGAATCGATTATGATTTTGTAGGAATTCTGAATTCAGGACAAGCTGGTGCTGAAGCGGAAATAATTAATGCCCTGGTTTTACCCGGATTACCGGCAGGACAGTATTATGTTGGATATATTATTGATTATCAGAATGTGGTTATTGAAGAAGACGAGGAGGATAATACTTATGTATTTAACACGCCTTTATTTAATTATTGTCCGGGAAGCTTAACCGAAATTTATGAGACAATTTGTGAAGGTGAAAATATCTTATTTAATGAAATTTACTATACCGAGCAAGGAGAATATGAATTTGTACATACTGATATCAATGGTTGTGATTCCGTGCTTATTTTCAATTTAACCGTGTTGGAAAATGATTTGACCGAGCTAAATGAAATTATTTGCCATGGCGATTATTTTCAGTTAGGCGATAACTTTTATTCAGAACCAGGAATATATGATGGTGTATTTGAAAATCAGTTTGGATGCGATTCTGTGGTTGTCCTTCATCTTGAAGTACGGGAACAGCTTATTGAATATATTTACGAAGAAATTTGCGATGGAAATGAAGTCCAAATTGGCCCAGATATTTTTACCGAACAAGGAGTTTACAACATCGTTTTCGAAGATCAATTTGGTTGCGATTCGGTAATAGTATTAAATCTAACCGTTTATTCGGTAAATGAAACTTTCTTGGAAGAGGATATTTGTCCGGGTGAATTTTATACTCTTGGAGATAACGCATATAATTTTCCAGGAATTTATACCCACACTTTTCAAAACCAGTTTGGATGCGATTCAATTGTTACTCTCGACCTTCGGTTAAAAAGTAGTAAAGAAGTATTCTTTACGGAAAATATATGTCCTGGAGATAGTGTAGTAGTTGGAGGTGAAGTATTTTATACAACTGGTATTTACGAAATGACTTTAACAACTCAATGGGGTTGCGATTCAATAATTACACTTGATTTAACAGTAAATCCAACGCATGAAATTGAAATAACCGAAACAATTTGTGAAGGCGAATCTTTTTATGTTGGAGATGAAGATTTTTACGAAACAGGGATTTACGAGATGGTTTTAGAAAATCGGTTTGGGTGCGACTCAGTTGTTACACTTGATTTGACGGTATATCCGGTTCGTGATACTGTAATTTTTAAAGAAATTTGCGAGGGGGATTTATATTTCTTTGAAAATATTGCTTATCATACTTCCGGGATTTATAAAAGAACACTGGTTAATGATGGGGGGTGTTTATATAATGCAACAATTTATTTAGAAGTGCATCCATTACAGGATACTATTCTAAATATGGAAATTTGTGAAGGCGAAAGTGTACAAATCGGAAATTCTGTTTATTATGAAACAGGCGAGTATTCTGATGTTCTTGTGAATCAGCATGATTGCGATTCCATGGTATTTTTAAATTTGATAGTCCATCCTGTTCATTTTACTATTATTGAAGAAACCATATGTGAAGGAGAAAGTGTTACAATAGGTAATTCTGTGTATAAAGAAGAGGGGATTTATATTAATCATTTTGAAAATCAATATGGGTGCGATTCAACAGTTACACTTAATCTAACAGTGAATCCCGTTCATCATATATTTTTATCAGAAACAATTTGCGAAGGCGATAGTGTTGTTATCGGAAATTCAGTGTATAAATCTGAAGGTTTTTATACTGATTATTTTAAAAACCAGTTTGGTTGTGATTCAATTGTCGATTTGGAATTAAACGTTAATCCGGTAAGTGACAACTTAATTTATGCTGAAATTTGCCAGGGATTGGAATACCCAATTGGGGATTTCTTATTCGAAGAAACCGGAATTTATCCTGTTACATTTACTAACCGTTTTGGTTGCGATTCTTTGGTTGTACTCGACCTCGTAATCCTTCCGGTTCTTGATTCAATAATAAGAACTGAAATCTGTTCCGGAGAAATTTTTGAAGCAGGAAATACCGAGTTTGATGAATCAGGAATTTTTACCGAAATAGTACAGAATGCTTTTGGTTGCGATTCTGTAATCACAATTTATCTAGAAGTATTGCCGGTTTCAGAAACCTTGCTTGAAATAGCGATTTGTGAAGGCGATAGTGTAGCTATTGGATCTTCGGTATATAAATCAACTGGTAACTATACCAATGTTTTTACCAACCGTTTTGGATGCGATTCTGTTGTTAATCTTAATCTTATTGTACATCCTGTATATGACATTTTAATTTCCGAAAATATTTGTAATGGCGACAGTATAGTTGTTGGCGGAAATAGTTATAAAACAACTGGTATATATGAAAATTTACTTTCTACCCAATATGGTTGTGATTCACTGGTAACACTCGATTTAATAGTAAATCCGGTTCACGATACTTCATTGGTTCTGGAATTGTGTAAAGGAGATAGTTATATGTTGGGTGATAGAGAATTGTCATGGAATGGTGATTATAGTGCTGTATTGTCAAATCAATTTGGATGCGATTCGGTTGTTAGTATTAGCCTGAGGTTTAAACCACTTATTTATTCTAATTTTAACCGAAAAATTTGTAAAGGCGATAGCATTGTAGTTGGTAGTTCAGTTTATAAAACCAGTGGTGTTTATCAAGATATTCTTGTTAGCAGGTTTGGATGCGACTCAGTAATAACTACCAATTTAACAGTAAATCCGGTTTCCGATACAATGTTATTTGAAACTATTTGCCAGGGTGAAAGTTATTTTATCGGTGATATAGGATACGATTCAACTGGTATTTTTTATTATACTATGGAAAATCAATTTGGATGTGATTCGGTAATTGTTCTTGACTTACAAGTTAATCCATCAGAAGAGGTGCTTTTAACGGAAACAATTTGCGAAGGTGAGATTATCCGCTTTGACGGTGAAATATATAGTACAAAAGGCAGATATGTTCATACTTACGAAAATCAATTTGGCTGTGATTCAGTCGTTATTCTTGATTTAATTGTTAATCCTGTTAGCGAAACTGTTTTAGATATTACAATTTGTGAAGGATTTGAGTATGAAATGGGAGGAATACTTTATGAAGAAACAGGGATTTATGATACGGTGTTTACCACTCTGTCAGGATGTGATTCAATAGTTGTACTGAACCTAACCGTTATTCAACCAGATGAGACTGTTATTGAAGAAACAATTTGCGAGGGAGAATCAATAACATTTGGGGACATCGATTATTCAGAATCCGGAATTTACATGCACACATTTACAAATCAACACAGTTGTGATTCAGTTGTGATTTTACATTTAATGGTAGTACAACCTGACGAAACTCTTATTGAAGAAACAATTTGTGAAGGTGAATCTGTTTTGTTTGCTGCAATTGATTATTCTGTTTCCGGTATTTATACTCATACCTTTTTAAATCAACATGGTTGCGATTCGGTTGTGATTTTGAGTCTTACGGTAAATCCGACATCTGATACTCTTCTTTTGGTCGATATATTTGAAGGTGATAGTGTTGTAATTGGCAATATGGTTTATAAAATTACAGGAATTTACACTGAAATTTTAACCAACCAATTTGGCTGTGATTCTGTTGTGACCTTAGATCTGTCTGTTAAGGATGATGTTCAGGTTGGTATTGAAGATTTAACAGGTCAACCTGGAACATTTAATGTAAATGTTTATTCAAATCCGGCTGATGATTTTGTTAATATTGAACTTCAGGATATTAAAGGTGAGTATCGTATTAGAATAATTTCGATGGATGGAAAAACACAATTTTTAAATACCGGTGAAGCTTTTGAAAACCGGCACATTGAAAAAGTAGGATTACAGAAATTTAGTAAGGGTATTTATTCTGTTATCATTGAAAATGGCGATAAACATTTAACAAGAAAACTAATAGTTAGATAAAATGAAATAAAAAAACCAGGGTAAATTACCCTGGTTTTTTTATTTCATTTTAATTCAATTTTTAAAAATCAATATCAATATCATCAATTCCACCGATATCCAGCGATTTGGTAATTCTTCCAATATTTTCAGGATCAATTAATCCGCGAATACTAATTAGCGCATTATCATCGCCACCAACAATTAGTAAAATTTCAGAAAAACGGTTATTGCCGGCATCACGCGCCAAAAACCTAACAATTTCATCTTCTTCGGTTACTTCCATTAGTACTTCATAATCGTTGTTTTTGAAAAAACCATCATCTTCCAGTTCAGCATAAAAGTCGATTTTTTTGTTTAATTCGTTATCCTCAACTGATAAAACTCTGATACCTTTAAGGTTTGAAAGCATTTCTGAAACATCTTCATCACCTGTGTCGATATGACTGGCAAAACCTAAAAGTTTGCCTGAAATATTAACTGTTGTAAATCCTTTTTGATTGGCATATTTTTCAAACAATTTGTCAACCGGGCTTTTTTGTGCCAGCACTGCCATGGGTAGTACTATGGCTAAAATTAAAATTAACTTTTTCATGATATTCGTTTTTTTAAAAGTGATTTTTTATTTTATATTTTTTGTAATACTAAGTCCTTTATTTATTGTTCTGGCACTTTTGCTCAAAGGCTTTGATGCATTATTAATAATCTGTACTTTATTCAGTTCAGCAAGTGCCTCGTTGTATTTTTTTGATTTTGAAAGAGGAGCTAAACTTGAATTATATTTTCCAGATATATATTGCAGGGTTTTTTCTGCATAAGCATAAGCTTCGTCCTGATTGCTGAATGTATCTTTAAATGGTTCCCTTTGTTGTTCATAAATAAGTAAGCTTCCCAGAACAATAATAATTGAAGCAGCAATTCCGGTAACAGTTTTCCACAAACCTCTGTATTTGGTTTTTTCAATGTGTTCCTGTTCAAGGATAAAATCCATGACATCTTCTTCAATTGTAGATCCCTCCAACTCTTGTGATATCTCAGAAATACCGCCAAAAAATTCTCTATATTCGCTGAGTTCTTCAGCGATATATTCCGAATTAAAATATTCTTTCAGTGCTTTTTCTTCTTCCTCAGAAGATTCACCATTAAAATATTGTTGCAGTAATAATTTTATTTCTTTGATTTCCATTATCGGTGATTTTTAAAAATTCATCTCTCACTTTCTTCCTGGCCCTCGAAAGGTTAACCCTGATAGCATTAATCTGTAGCTCGGTAATTTCAGCAATTTCGTC
This sequence comes from Mariniphaga sp., assembly GCA_013203525.1. Lineage (GTDB taxonomy): Bacteria > Bacteroidota > Bacteroidia > Bacteroidales > Prolixibacteraceae > JABMQB01. The sequence continues at coordinate 679 of JABMQB010000463.1, read as the reverse complement.
GTAGGTGTATTGTTCGATGTCTCGTAGGTGCATTACCGTTCTTTGTAAATCAGGCAGCTTGTTAATCAATTTCCGAATAATTGTTGCCGACTCTGATAATTCAACTTTTGAATGAACATCGGTGGTTTCTTCCTTCATCTGGCGTTCTACTTCTTCGCTGATGGGAACCACCTTTCTGGCTCTTATCATATCGAGGCACCGGTTACGTGTCATACGCATTGCAAATGCTTCTATATTTTCTATTTCACCCAGGTTATTTCTTTTTTGCCATAATTTTAAAAATACATCCTGAACCGCATCCCGTGCTTCATCCTCATCTTTGAGGAAATGCGATGCAAATCGTAAAAGTTTATTGCTTACAGGTAGTACTTTTGTTTTAAAGTCTTTGGCCACCATTAATCCTGATTCTTAATATTCGTTTCAAAAGTAAGACGGAGTACTTTAATATTCATTACATCTGTAAAGATAATTTCTTTTGAATATAGTGAAGAGGCTGAAATAAAGGTTTTTAAAAATAAAAAATCCGGCTTCAATGAGAAACCGGATCTACTAACATATTGTTATGAATTTATATCCGTGGTCTTTTCTTTCGGTCAGATTTATCGTGGTTTTTCTTTTTCTTTCCCGAACCAAATTCACCCGATTTTCTTTTTCCTTCAAATTTTTCATTGCTTTTACC
>JABMQB010000462.1 GCA_013203525.1 Mariniphaga sp. | reverse complement strand
GCTACCAGCATAAATTTTTTGTTTGGTGATAAAGAGAAATTTCTGGGCCAGTCACCCATGGTTTTGGTTGCAGCCAGCTGACTTAAAATCCCATTATTTTTAACTTCAAATGTTGTTATAGAATTATGCCCACGGTTTGAACAATACAAATATTTACCGTTGGATGATATATGGATATCAGCACAATAACTGGTTCCATCAAAACCTTCAGGCAAGGTGCTGATTGTTTGAACAACTTCATAATTCTTTTTAATATTAACAACCGATACGGATGAATTTAATTCATTCACTACATAAATAAATTTACCATTTGGATGAAAATCAAAGTGGCGTGGCCCAGCTCCCGGAGGAATTGCAGCAAATGGGATTTTACTATCTGATAATTTCCCTTGGGTTTTATCAAAATCATAAATCATCAATTTATCAGTTCCAAGGTCTGCTGCATAAACCTTATCGGAAAAAGGCGAAAACTGAATTGAATGGGCATGCGGTCCTTTTCGCCTTTCCGTATTTGCTCCACTTCCATTATGCTGAATAACCTGATAAGCGGGATTTAAGCTTCCATCGTTATTGGTTTTATACATTGCAATGGTGCCATTTCCATAGTTTGATATTGCCACAAATTTATTGTCCGGTGTAATATCAACATAACAAGGATCGGTTCCTTCGGCTGGTTGTTCATTAATAAATTTCAAACTTCCATCCAGGTTTATTTTATATACGCCAACAGAAAAATTATCCGATTCGGCATCCCTCGGACGCATACATACATATAGGTATTTCCCATCAATTGACTTTATCAGGTAATTTGGATTTTCCAATCCTTTAATGACATTCTCCAGGTTCAAATCTCCGGTAACAGTATCGAAACTACATAAGTAAATCCCTTCAGCTCCACTTCCTGAAAAAGTTCCGACATAAAATAAAACCTTGTTGCTTTGCTGTCCGTATGTAACTAAATTGAAACAAATGAACAAAATGAAAAATACTTGTTTTATATAATACATAATCTTAAATTGAATTTTTAAATTTAACCATTTACAATTTTAAAGTGAATTTTTATTAAAAATAACTACAATGAAACTAAAATTTACATTCTTTCTGATTCTGCTAATTGCAGGAACAATTAATTCGTTTTCACAAAAATTGGTTCAGAAATGGGAAACCAAGCGTGATTTTTTAAAGCCGGAATCGGTAATTTACGATGAAGCCAACGATATAATTTATGTAGCAAATATTAATGGTGTCAATGATGAAAAAGACGGAAATGGTTTTATCAGTAAATTAACTACTGCCGGTAAAATAAAAAAACTTAACTGGGTAAAAGGATTAGATGCTCCAAAAGGCATGGGAATTTTTGGTGATAAGTTATATGTCTCAGATATCGACAAAGTTGTTGAAATTGATATTCAAAAGGGTGTAATAACAAAAAGCTGGGATGCTCCGGGTGCCATTTTTTTAAATGATATTACTGTAAGGATAAATGGTGAGGTTTATGTTTCAGATTCCCACGACGGTAAAATTTATTCAATAATTAATAGGGAATTATCATTGTGGTTAGATAATGATAAAATTGAATCACCAAACGGCTTAATGGCCGAAGGTGGAAAACTCCTGGTTGGAGAAAACTCAATCTATGCAGTTGATTTTGAAACCAAAAATATTGAAGTACTTGTTGAAGAAGGTGGTGGTATTGATGGGCTTGAGCGCGACAGCAAGGGAAGGTTTGTATTCTCTCACTGGGCCGGAAGAATTTTTATTGTGAAAGATGGGAAAACATTTAAATTGTGGGATACATCAAATGAAAATATAAATACTGCCGACCTCGATTATGCTTTTAAACCTGGCTTACTTTTGGTTCCCACTTTTTCTGATAATAGGGTAATTGCCTTCAAAGTTGTTGACTAATCTGAAAAATAAATGGAAAAACCAATTATTGCAGCAAAATATCCTGCAGCTAAAGAACTTGAACCCGGAAGTTATTTTTGGTGTGCATGTGGTCGAAGTTCAAACCAGCCTTTTTGTGATGGATCGCACAAAGGAACCGAAATAACTCCTGTTCAATTTAAAATTGAAGAAAAAAAGACCGTGTTTTTGTGCCAATGTAAACAAACCGGAAATAAACCGTTTTGTGACGGGGCACATAAAAATCTTTGATATAAATTATAAGCCTGCTTAAAGCAGGTTTTTCTTTTAGTGAAAATACTCCTTATCGGCATTGCATAGAGGGCACTTATAATCATCAGGCAAATCTTCAAATGGTGTACAAGGAGGTATTCCGGCCGAAGGGTCGCCTTC
>JABMQB010000461.1 GCA_013203525.1 Mariniphaga sp. | reverse complement strand
TCTCTACGCGTAGAGAGGGAGACGAGGGAGAGTCAAATTATAATAAAACTAAGCGATTGGAATAAAAATGGAAAATCAAATAAAATTCTTCGAGATGCTAATTGAAAAGTGAAATAGGATAAGTTAATTTCAGGAACAGATTATCTGAAAGTACAGAGATTCCTTCTTGTTGGAATTCATCGTGCGAATAAATCAGATATAGTGCACCAAACGGAGGTTTGAACCGCCATCCCAACATTCCGTAAACATAAATTTTATCATCGGAAGTGCTGTTTTGAACAAACATTTTTAACCATAAATCTTTTGTGAAATTGTAATTGGCTGTGAAAATATTTATAAACGTTGAACTGTTTTCCGGATCAGGCGAGAAATGAAGTAAATTTGCTGTATAGGTCAATGACAGGTTTTCAAAAAGTTTTATTCTTCCTCCTGCATTAAGCAGTGAAAAGTTACGGTCGAAATTTTTACCGGTAGTATATCCAATTACGGTATGGCTCCATTCTTCCGTGTTGTATCCGGCTGAAAATTCATGCCTGAAATTATGAAATTCTTTTTCGTATAATTTGTATTCGTTATTGTAATTGTATTCAAAACTTAGTTTATTGGAAAAATATAATTCTGCTTGGTTATCAAGGTTCCAGCTACGTAATGTTCCCGAGTTACTCCAGAAAATATTGTTGTTCGATCCTATGTCGATATATTCGAGCCAACTATTTTTTACCCAGAATTTATAAGTTCCCTCAAAATCAATTTCTTTGCGGTCATCATCAGTTATAAAACCGGTTTGGTTTACATTCTCCTGAAATTTTTCTCCCACATAATTATACCTGAAATGGTAGTGGTAAATATTATTTTCGCGGGCAAAGCGTGCAAACCACGCACTATGTTCTAAAAAATTACCCGGAGCACTTCCAACAAATTGCCCGGTAAGCTGCCATGTTTTTCCAAGATTTAAAACATAATCGAGGCTTACAGAGCGGGTATAACCATCATCCCAGCTTTTGTCAACTAATGCAAGCCCAATGGAAGATGAATTAAAAATATCCCTTTTAATTTTGGCAGCAGTAAAAAACGCCGATGGATTTTCTGTGCCCAGATCAGCAGTTTTTACGTTTAATACATTAAATTGGTAATTACCGATTTTTCCATTCAATCGTTCACCAAAATCAATATCCTGTATCCGCCGCGAATAAAATGTCCGAATGCGAGTGCTATACATGTCATTCCCTTCCTGGAAAAAGAGCCGTTTTTCAGGGTAACGCAGTTCATAACGCGAGAGGTTTACTTTTACCTGGTCGGCTTCAACCGTTGCAAAGTCAGGATTAATGGTAGCATTAAGTGAAACATTGGAACTTATTTGCCATTGCACATCGCCACCAACATCGGCACTTAGTTTTTTATTGGTGGTTTTAAAAACCGATAAATAGGGAAAAATTTTAAGTGACATTTCCGACCCAGGTACAATAATTCCCGTTAACTTTCCTCCCTGTGAAATCCGAAAATCATCACTTAAAGCACCCGACCAGTATACGGTTTCAAAATTTGAACGGATAACCCTTCCAAAATTAATTCCCCATGTATCCTTATTTGATTTAAATTTCAGGCTTTTAAAAGGTATTTTTATTTCAACACACCATCCACCGTTAAATTCTTTTGCTTCACATTCCCATTCAGTGTCCCAATTTATATCAAGGTTTCGTCCATCATCATTAATTTTAAAATCAATTTGAGTTCCCAAGGGATTTACCATAAAACCATATCCACTTCGGTTATCGTTATATGTGTCAATTAATATTGCGACAGCATCGTCATTTTTGGAAAGTGCATCACGACTTTGATTTTTAGCAATCAATGGCGTAGACTGATAGCATTTAATTACCGAATAAATATATTCATTATCATAGCCAAACCAGGCAATTGTTTGTTCGGTTGCTGAGTTACCCGATTGCGGTTCCATCTGAATAAAACTTATTGCACTGTCGGCACCAGCCCATGAGTTGGATTCAAAAATTCCATCAATTGTAATCGGAACTGTTAACTGATTTGCATTCAGCTGTTTCTGACCAAACGAAATATTTGAAATCAGGGTAAAGACAATTACAAGAAATCCGGAATATATAATTTTGTTTATCTTCATTTCTTATAAAAATTCATTTCTTCCAAATATTCCCACGATTTTGGAGGAAGAAAATGCCTCACATCTTTTCCATCAGCAATTGCATTTCTTATAAAAGTTGATGAGATTTCAATGAGTGGAGCATAGGTAATTGTAATATTTGAAAGAGACTTTACTTTTTCCCGGTCAAAGCCCGGACGCGGGTAAACAATAATCCCATAATTATTTATAATAGTTTCATAGTTTTTCCACTTATGGAAATTTTCAAGATTATCTGATCCCATTATTATGGAGAACAGGTATTTAGGGTATTGCTCACTTAAATATGTAAGTGTATCTACTGTATATGAAGGTTTTGGCAAATTAAATTCAATATTTGAAGCTCTCATTCTTTGGTCATCACCAATAGCCCGATGAACTAATTCAAGACGCTGAAAATCATCCAAAAGGTTATTCTTCTTCTTGTGAGGGCTTTGAGGTGTTACAACAAACCAAAGTTGGTCAATTTTTGTGTTTTCAATAATATAATTAGCAATTGCCAAATGCCCGATATGTATCGGATTAAATGTCCCGAAATACAAACCAACGTGTAAATGCAATTCAGTTTTTGGTGCTAATATGTCTGTAATAAGGTCGCTCATTTAATTTGTTTAGCCAATTGATAACCTTTTTCAAAACTAATATTATTTGAAGATATACCCAAGATTAATTTCTATTTGAAGAATCCCGGACGATCAACTCGGTAGGCATTATAAAAGTTTGGGATTCTGAATTTTTCAGATTGCCATTTATTTGGCCAATCAGTAGTTCCGAAGCTTTTTTCCCCATTTCAAAACCGGGTTGTTTTATAGTACTTATTGATGGAGTTACAACTTCGGAAAAGGGTTCATTGCTAAATCCAACCACGCCAAAATCGTTTGGAATATTTATGCCGGTTTTTTGCAAATAAATAATTACACTTAAAGCTGAAGTATCGTTGGCACAAAAAACCGCATCGGGTGGGAAAGAGCTATCCATAAGTTTTTTAATTGATTTAGTACCTTCTTCGCGTGTAAGGCTGTTATGAACTATCAAATTTGGATCGGAGTTTATTCCTGCTTCTTTTAAAGCCCTTGCATATCCCTCCAACCTGTTTTTATAGATTGTAAGATTTAATGGGCCCCCAATATGTGCTATTCTTTTATATCCTTGTTTTATTAAATGGCTGGTTGCTTTATAACCACCTTTAATATCATCAACAACAATCTTATTTGCATCAATATCAACAGCTGTCCGGTCGAAAAATACCAATGGAATATTTTTTTCAGAAAATAATTTCAGATGGCTGGTATCAATTGTTTCCATCCCAATCGATAAAATAAGCCCATCAACACGGTTTGAAAAAAGCGATTGAGCAATATGGACTTCCTTTTGGTAGTTGTCATTCGATTGGGAAATAGAAACAGTAAATCCTTCACTATATGCAATTTCCTCAATTCCGCTTATAACCGATGAAAAGAAATGCCTGTTGATCAAAGGCACTATAACACCAATTGTATTGGTTCGTTTTGTTCGAAAATTAGCGGCAATAATATTTGGACGATAACCCATCTCCAATGCAGTTTTTTTGATTAGTTTGCGGGTTTTCTCACTAATCATTGGATTATCATTTAAGGCCCTGGAAACTGTAGAAGCTGAAATTTTTAATTTTCTCGCAATATCGTGAATGGTCGTTTCTGATTTCCTCTCCATTAATTTGTAATTTGCTGTAAAGTTAAAAAAAATCAATATTAATGCAATCGATTGCAATTAAAATAAATTCAGGTTATATTTGTAGAAAAATTATATTAATTAATATTTAAATTTTTGAATATGCAAAAGCAGGTATTATTTTTCTTATTTCTGATATTTCTGATTTCCTGTCAAAACACAAATAAGGAAAACAGCAATCAAGTATTTTTAAATTCGGTTTCCGATCAGTTAAAAGTTTTTGCTGAAAATATTCCAGATGAAAAAGTACCCCGTTCTTTTGATCAGGAATCGGGATATCAAATGGTTGGAAAAAATGACTGGACAAGTGGTTTCCCAGCTGGTACTTTTTGGAATTTGTATGAAATTACAGGCGATGATTATTTGAAAGAAGCTGCTATAAAAAATACTTTAAAGTTAGAAGGTATTCAATTTAATTCGGGCACACACGATTTGGGTTTTATGGTATATTGCAGCTATGGAAATGCTTACAGGCTAACCGGGAATACTGATTATAAAGATGTAGTAATCCAGGCTTCAGAAACTTTAATTACCAGGTTTAATCCAGTTGTAGGTAGCATCAAGTCGTGGGATTGGAGCGATAAGTGGCAGTTTCCTGTTATTGTCGATAATATGATGAACCTGGAAATGTTGTTTTGGGCAACTAAAGAAACAGGTGATTCAAAGTTTAAAGACATTGCAATTGCACATGCTAATACAACTTTAAAAAATCATTACAGAGACGACATGAGTTCAGTTCATGTAGTAGATTACGATACAATTACAGGAGATGTACTATTAAAACAAACACATCAGGGATTAAATGATGATTCATCGTGGGGCAGAGGCCAGGCCTGGGGCTTATATGGTTTTACATTGTGTTTCAGAGAAACTGAATATCCAAAATATTTAGATGCAGCTGAAAGGATTGCTGATTATATTATAAGTAACCTACCTGCTGACTATGTTTCTTACTGGGATTTTAGCGATCCTGCAATACCGGAAACTTTTCGCGATGCATCGGCTGCAGCAATTACTGCCTCTGCTTTGTTTGAATTAAGCCAATATTCTCAAAAAGGAAAAAAGTACCTTGAAATTGCAAATAAAATTACCGATTCACTTTCCTCTGAGAAATACAGGGCAAAACAAGGTGAAAACGGAGGTTTTATTTTGATGCATTCAGTAGGAAATAAACCCGGAAACAGCGAAATAGACGTGGCAATGAATTATGCTGATTATTATTATGTGGAAGCATTAAAAAGAAAATTTGAATTATTAAATAAAGAATAGAATATGGCTACAATTTACGAAGAAAGATATGCATATCATCCGGATGATTTTAAAAAGTATGATACCGAAAAAATCAGAAAAGAGTTTCTGGTTGATAAAGTTATGGAAGGCGGCAAAATCCGTCTGGTACATACCTTAATTGAAAGATATATTGTTGGTGGTGCTGTTCCGTTAAACGAACCACTAACCCTTGAAACCATTGAACCTTTAAAAGCAGCATATTTTTGCGAACGACGTGAAATTGGAGTTATCAATGTTGCAGGCTCAGGTTCTATAGTCGTTGACGGTAAGGAATTTAGAATGAGTTTTAAAGACGCAATCTATATTGGAAAGGGAAGTAAAGTAGTAGTATTTAAATCTGATGATCCTGGAAACCCGGCTCATTATTATATCAACTCGGCACCGGCGCATAAAGAGTTTCCTGTAAAACATGTTACACTTGGCGATGCTAATGTTTTACACATGGGTAGCCCCGAAACATCTAACGAAAGGGATATAAATCAACTTCTTATAAATACGGTTATTGATACCTGCCAGTTACAAATGGGGATGACAGAATTGAAACCGGGTAGTGTATGGAATAC